>NZ_JBFTER010000132.1:0-12082 GCF_047229345.1 Cellulomonas jepli
GCAGCGGTCCGCCGACGGTCGCGGCAGGCCGCGTCCCCGAGGTCGGCCGGCGCTGAGGCGGCGGGTGCGCGGTCACCGGGTCCGCCCGCCGACCGGCGCGGGGACGGCCGGTGCTGCCGCGGACCGGTCAGTCGGTGCTGAGCCGGCGCACCACGGCGCGCGCGGCCGCGGTCACGAGCGCGCGGTCGTGCGTCACGACCATGTCGAACGGGCGGTCCCCGTCGGCGTCGGCGTGCCCGGCCGCGCGCGCGACCAGGGCGCTCGCCGCGTGCGCGCCGAGCACGAGCACCGTCCACTCCTCGACCAGCGGGTCCTGGGCGTCGAGCGCCCACCCGCGCACCCCGGGCACCGGCTCCGCCGGCATGTCCTCGCCGAGCGCCGCGACGAAGGGCAGGCGCTGCGCGAGCCCGGCGTAGCGGCGTGCCGTCGCCGGCGTGACGTACCGCTCGTGCTGGAAGCACGAGAGCACCATCGGCGGGACGAGAGAGTGCTGCGCCGCGAGCTCGAGGGTCGTGGAGAGCGGGACGAGGAGACGCTTGGGGACCCGCTGGACCGTGCGGACGGCCGCGGCGAGGTCGAACGGCGTGGTGCGGTGCTGCGTGGGGACCGGCGCGTGCGCCGCGAACCGCGCCGGGACGTGCCGCGCCGCGCCGGGGACCGGGCCGGGACGCCCCCAGAACCACCCCTGCCCGAGCGTCGCGCCCAGCACGACCGCCCGCGTGAGGTCGTCGGCGGTCTCGATGCCCTCGGCGACGACCTCCGCGCCCGACTGCTCGGCGTAGTCGCGCACGGCGCCCGCCACGACGACGGTCTGCGGGTCCTCGAGCGTGCGCAGCAGGCCCAGGTCGAGCTTGACGACCTCGGGACGCAGCAGCGGGACGAACGCGAGCGACGCGGGGCGTGCGCCCACGTCGTCGAGCGCGATCGCGCAGCCCGCGGCGCGCAGCCGGTCCGCGGCGGCCAGGATCCGCGCCGGGTCCGCCGCGAGCGCGCGCTCGGTGATCTCGACGACGACCTGGAGCCCGGGCGGGCGCCGGTCGAGCACCTCGAGGACGGGTTCGAGGTGCTGGGTCAGGGTCTGCGGCTCGACGTTGACGAACAGCGTCGCCGCCCCGCCCCGGAGGCCGGCCGTCGCACCGGCGGACGCCGCAGCCAGGGACGCCCGCTCGAGCTCGACGAGCCGGCCCGCAGCGCGGGCGTCCTCGAGCAGCGTGAGCGGGGAGGCCCAGGCGGTGCCCGCCGGGCCGCGCAGCAGGGCCTCGTGCCCGAGGGTCGCGCCGCTGCGCAGGTCGACGAGCGGCTGGTACACGCTGTGCAGGGCGCCGCTCGTCAGCAGGTCGTCGAGCGGGGAACGGGTCGGTGTCGCCGTGCGGCGTGACGAGGGAGAGGTCACGGGTGCCCCATCGGACGGTCCGGGCCGGGTGTGACCCGTTCCGGGCAGGTCGTGCGGGTGCGCGGCTGCGGCAGCGGCAGCAGACTGACGCCCATGCTCGACGACCCGGACCTCCCGCCCGTGCCCCGCGCGCCGCGCCCCGCCGTCATCGTGGCGTGCCCCGACGGGCCGCTCCTCGTGCGCGGCGACGCGGAGATCCGGGACGCCGACGGCGAGCTCGTGCCCCGCCGGCGGGCCACCGTCGCGCTGTGCCGGTGCGGTGCGTCGGCGATCAAGCCGTGGTGCGACGGCAGCCACAAGGCGACCGGGTTCACGACGCGCTGACCAGCGTCGCAGCTCCGACGGGCGTGGTCCGCCCGCGCGCGGTTGCGGTGCCGGGAGGCCGGGTTAGCGTGGACGAGCGGTCCAGCACAGGGCCTCTCTAGCCGCCCGGCGCGAGAGTCCTGGGCGGCAGCCGGCTGCGGCCGGCCACCAGGAAGGGCCATCACCATGGCAACTGGAGAGACCGGGTTCGACGACGTCACGTTCGACCTCATCTCGCTGCAGTACCACTCGCTCAAGGCGGGTCACGACTACGGCCAGTACGTGCGGGACGCACGCAACGCCGGTCGGGACGACATCGCCGACTTCTTCGAGCAGGTCATGAGCGAGGACTCCGAGCGCGCGCAGCGCTGTCACGCGTTCCTCGGCGAGCTCACCCAGCACGGCACGTCCGCGACCAGCCCCCAGGGAGCGTGATCCATGTTCTTCCACCGTCAGGAGCTCCAGCACAAGGCCACCCCCGACAAGCCGGACGCCGTGTACGCACGCAAGCTGCAGGAGGTGCTCGGCGGCCAGTACGGCGAGATCACCGTCGCGATGCAGTACGGCTTCCAGTCGTGGAACGCCCACATCCCCGGCAAGTACCGTGACCTGCTCTTCGGGATCGGCGCCGAGGAGTTCGGGCACGTCGAGATGCTCGCGACGATGATCGCGCAGCTGCTCGAGAAGGCGCCGATCGGCATCACCGAGGACGCCGTGCAGAACGACCCCACGGTCGCAGCCGTCATCGGCGGCACGGACCTGCAGCACGCGATCGTCGCGGGCGCCGGCGCGCGCCCCGTCGACTCCATGGGCAACCCCTGGTCCGCCGGGTACATCACGGCGAGCGGGAACCTGCTCGCGGACTTCACGGCCAACGCGAACGCCGAGATGCAGGGCCGGCTCCAGGTCGCGCGGCTCTACCACATGACGGACGACTCGGGGGTGCGTGACCTCCTGAGCTTCCTGCTGGCGCGCGACACGATGCACCAGAACCAGTGGATGGCCGCGGCGGCCGAGCTGCGCGAGGAGGGGTACGAGGACTTCCCCGTGCCGAGCAACTTCCCGATCCGCAAGGAGGAGCGCGACGTGTCATACGACTACATCAACTTCTCCAACGGCGAGCACGCGTCCGAGGGCCGGTGGGCCAGCGGCCCCACGCCGGACGGCAAGGGTGAGTTCTCCTACCGGGACGCCTCCACGGAGACCCCCGTGCCGATGCCCCCGCCGACGCGACCCGACTCGCGCCTGTACGGCACGACGGACCTGCCGAACCGTGTCGAGAAGATCGCCGGCGCCGTGCAGGACGCGCTGCACAAGGAGTGAGCGGTCGGGTGGGGCGGCGTCCGGCGCCGCCCCACCCGGGCCGGCCCGCGACCGCTGCGCAGTGCCACGTCGCGCGGCGCGCCGCGTCCTCCCGCCCGCAACGGGGGCGCGGGGCCGGGAGCAGGTGAGACGCAGGGGCCGCGTGTAGCGTGCATGGGAGCGACGAGTCGGGGGGTGGCGGTGGCGGAGCACACGGAGCTGCTCGCCCGGCTCGCGTCCGCGGTCGCGAGCGCGCCCGAGTCCGAGTCCTTCACGTGGCGCCTGTGCGAGGCCACCCGGCGCCTTCTCGGCGCGGACGGCGCGTCGCTGACCGTCGACAACGCCTCGCCGAACCGCATCACGCTGTGCGCGACCGACGAGGTCGCCGCCCAGCTCGAGAACCTCCACGACGTCCTGGGCGAGGGCCCGGCCACGTCGGCCTACCTCACGGGCGAGCCGGTCGTCGTGACCCTCGCCGAGGCCGCCGAGCGATGGCCGGTGTTCGCGGAGGCGGCGACCCGGCAGACCGACGCCGGTCAGCTCTACGCGCTGCCCACGCGGCAGGGCTCGGCGGTGCAGGGCGTCCTGACGCTCTACCGCCGCACGCCCGGCCCCCTCACGGAGGACGAGGCGGGGGCGCAGTTCCTCGCGGACGCCCTCGCGGCCGCGCTGCTGCACGACTCCGAGGCGCTCTCCGACCTCGGGCCGGGCGGGTCCTGGTCGAACCGCGCGCAGGTGCACCAGGCGACCGGCATGGTCGTCGCGCAGCTCGCCGTCACGGTCCGCGACGCCCTCGCGATCCTGCGCGCGCACGCGTTCGCGCTCGACCAGCCCCTCGCCGAGGTCGCCCGCGCCGTCGTCGCCCGCGAGCTCGTGTTCGGACGCCAGGAGGACGGATGAGCGAGGACCAGGCCCACGTGACCGCCGCCACCCCAGCCGGGAGAGCCCACCTGATGACCGGACGCAGCCCGACCCGGGCGCTCGCCGAGATGTCCGCGACGCTCGTCGAGGAGTACGACGTCGTCAGCGCGCTGACCCACCTGTGCGTGGCGTGCACGGACGTGTTCGGCGCGAGCGCCGCGGCGCTGCTCGTGCGGGGCGACGGCGGTGCGGGCGCCGAGCTCGAGCTGCTCGCCGCGTCGTCGCACGCCGCCGCCGAGCTCGAGCTCCACCAGCAGCAGGTCGACCAGGGACCGTGCCTGGACGCCGTGTCCGCCCGCCGCCCCGTGCACGCCGACGACGCGGACGAGCTCGCCCGGCGGTGGCCGCGGTTCGCCGCCGCCGCCGGCCCGACCGGGGTGCGCGCCGCGCACGCCTACCCGCTGCGGTGGCGGGGCCGGGTGCTCGGCGGGCTGAACCTGTTCTTCACGACCGACCGGAGCCTCGACGCCGAGGCGGAGGTCGCCGCGCAGGCGTTCGCCGACGTCGCGACGATCGCGATCGTGCACGCCCGTGCCCGGCCCCGGGTCGAGGTCATCGCGCGCGAGGTGCAGGAGGCCCTGGACGGGCGGACGGTCGTCGAGCAGGCCAAGGGCGTGCTGGCCGTGCAGGAGTCGATCGACCCCGCCGAGGCCTTCCAGCGGCTGCTCGAACGGTCCGACGCGCTGGGTGTCTCGCTCGCGTCGCTCGCGGCGCAGGTCGTCGGACGGGCCCAGCGCGGGCTGCACTGGCAGGACGCGGACGCCTGACGGCGCCGGGACCGGCCGGGAACGGTGGCCGGGCCCGGCGCGCGCCGGGCGTGCGTCAGCGGCGGCTCGAGTCGCGGAACGCCGGGGGCGGGCTCGCCGGCTGACCGGTCACGCCCTCGATGATCGCGACGGCGACGTCGCGGAGCTTGGTGTTGCGGTGCTGCGACGCGGTCCGCAGGATCGCGAAGGCGTCCTCCGCGCTGCACCGGTTCTGGGCCATGATGACGCCCATCGCCTGGTCGATCGTCGCGCGGGAGGCGAGCGCGGCCTTGAGGTGCGCGTTGACCTCGGCCTGGCGGTGCGCCGACCGGCACACCGTGAGCGCGTGCGCGAGCTCCTGGGCGTAGTGGGTGGCGGTGGTGAGCGCGGCCGTGTCCCACGCGTCGGGCACCGGCGAGTACAGCACGAACAGGAGCTCGGAGTCGCTGTCGAGGCGCCCGGGGATCGCCACGACCGACCGGAACCCGGCGTCCGACGCGAGCGGCGACCACGTCGGCCAGCGCGGGTCGTCGTCGACGTCGGGCACCACGACGACCCGGCCCTCGCTGCGGGCCGTGGCGGAGGGGCCGGTGGCGGACTCGTGGACCGCGCGCTCGCACCCCTCGGCCCGTGGGCTGCTGGAGGCGACCAGGCGCATCGTGCCGCCGTCCCGGACGGACACGACGACCTGGGTCGACGGCACCATCCGTTGGATGGCGGCGACGGAGAGCTGCTCGAGGAACCGCTCGACGCAGGCCGTCTCCGTCACTCCGTGCTCGTGCTCGTGCAGGCCGACGTCCCCGTCGACCGTGATCTCGTCTCGCATGGTGGTCACGCCGCTGCTCACCCCTGAACGTCCGGCTCGATGCCGTGTGCGCCCTCGTCGCCCGTGTTCCGCAGGCGCAGTGCGAGCCGCTGTCCCCGTCGTGGTGCGGGCACGGCGGACCCGCGGGAACCAGCATGAATCGCCCACCGCCTCGGCGCAACACGGGCGGGCGTTCCGCGCGCGCGTCGTGGCTGCTCATGCCATCCTTCGGAGGTCCGGCCGAGCCCCGTGCCGACGTCCCCGAGGGACCGACGGAGGCGCGCGCGTGCAACGGCAGCAGGGAACCGACCGGGTCGTCGAGGACGACCGGGTGACGGTGGTCGTCGCGAGCCGCGACCGGCGAGCGGAGCTGCTCGGCACGCTCGCCCGGCACCGCGCCCCCGTCCTGCTCCTCGACAACGACTCCCGCGACGGCACGACCCAGGCGGTGCGCGCGGCGTTCCCCGACGTCGACGTGACCCTCCTCGACCGCAACGTCGGCGCGTACGCGCGGACCCTCGGCGTGCGGGCCGCCCGCACGCCGTACGTGGCGTTCGCCGACGACGACTCCTGGTGGGCACCCGGTGCGCTGCGCCGTGCCGCCGACGTGCTCGACGCGCACCCGGACGTCGCCGTCGTGGCCGCACGGATCCACGTGGGCCCCGAGGAGCGGCTCGACCCGTTCTGCGACGAGCTCGCGCGCTCACCGCTCCCGCGCCGGCCGGGGCTGCCCGGCCCGGCGGTGCTCGGCTTCGTCGCGTGCGCCGCGATGGTCCGCGCGGACGCGTTCACCTCCGTGGGCGGCTTCGACGACGTGGTGCGCTTCCCCGGCGAGGAGGAGCGGGTCGCGCTCGACCTCGCCGCCGACGGGTGGCAGCTCGTCTACGTCGACGACGTCCTCGTCCACCACCACCCGTCCCCGTCCCGGCACGCGCCCGCCGCGCGCGTGAGCGCGGTGACCCGCGCACGCGTGCTCACCGCGGTCCTGCGGCTCCCGGCCTACGACGTGCTGCGGACCGTCGTCGAGGCGTGCACCGGCGGGCCCGCTCCCCGCGCAGGCGTCCGCGCCGCCCTGCGGGACGTGCCGCGAGCGCTGCGGGCGCGGCGCGTCGTGCCCCGCCACGTACGAGCCCTGCGTGCGCTGCTGCGCGACGAGCCCACGCCGTCGCGACCCCACCCCGCCCTGCGACAGGAGAGACCATGACGAGAAGCCTGACCGCGCCCGGACCCGTGCACACGTCGCTCGGCCGGGTGGTCGTCACCGGAGGTGCCGGGTTCCTCGGCAGCCACCTGTGCGAGGAGCTGCTCGCCCGGGGCAGCGAGGTCGTGTGCCTCGACAACTTCCTCACTGGCTCGCCCGCGAACGTCGCCCACCTCATGAGCGACCCCGCGTTCCACCTGCTGCGCTGCGACGTCACCGACTACGTGCACGTGCCCGGTGACGTCGACGTCGTGCTGCACTTCGCGTCGCCCGCCTCGCCGGTCGACTACCTCCACCTGCCCATCGAGACGCTCAAGGTCGGCTCGGTCGGCACCGCGCACGCGCTGGGGCTCGCCAAGGACAAGGGCGCCCGCTTCGTGCTGGCCTCGACCTCGGAGGTCTACGGCGACCCGCAGGTGCACCCGCAGCCCGAGGACTACTGGGGTCACGTCAACCCCGTCGGGCCGCGCGGGGTGTACGACGAGGCCAAGCGCTTCGGCGAGGCCATCACGACCGCGTACCGCACGACGCACCACGTCAACACCGGCATCGTGCGCATCTTCAACACGTACGGACCGCGGATGCGCCCGAACGACGGCCGGGCGATCCCCACGTTCGTCCGGCAGGCGCTCGCGGGCGAGCCGCTGACCATCGCGGGCGACGGCTCGCAGACGCGGTCCGTCTGCTATGTCTCGGACCTCGTCGAGGGGATCCTCGCGATGGCGGCGAGCACCCACCCGGGCCCGGTGAACATCGGCAACCCGACGGAGCGGACCATCCTGCGGATCGCGCAGGACGTCATCGCCGCGACCGGCTCGTCCTCGACGATCGAGCTCGTGCCCCGCCCGGTGGACGACCCGGAGGTCCGGCGCCCCGACACCGCGCTCGCGCGCCGCGTGCTCGGCTGGAACCCGCGGGTGCCGTGGGACGAGGGGCTCGCGAGCACCGTCGAGTGGTTCCGCTCGGTGGTGACCGTCCCGGCCTGAGCCGGGGGCGGTGCGCAGGCACTGCCGTCGGGGTGCAGGACGGCAGGCGAGCACCTCTCCTGCAGGCGCTCCCTCACGGAACGTCGAGGGCGGCGAGTCGTTGGAGGATCCCGTTGACGTGAGCGAGGTCGTGCGAGAGCACCACCGTCCGCTCGTCCGGTGGCTGCGCTGCGATCTCGCGGACCGTCGCTACGTCGTCGACGAGGCTGCCGAGCGTGCACCCCTGACCGTCCGGGGTGTCACCCGGGCTGTACACCGCCTCCGTGGGAAGCAGGTGGTAGAAGTCAGCGCCCAGCTCGACCTGCGCGCCGTGCCGCTTCTCGAGCTCGTCGAGGAGCAGTCCCACGACGTGCCGGAGGACAGGGAGGGACACCGCGGTCTCGTCGCTCACCGGCCCAGTGTGCCGACGCCAGTCGCCCGCTCACGCGCGCCGCACCGCGCGAGCGACCACCGCCCATCCACGTCCGCGCGTGCCTGCGTGCCGTTCCGTCCGCGTGAGACCTGTGCTCAGCGAACGTCGAGCACCCGCACCTGACGTCGTCAGGGGTGATTCGGGGCAGGCTCTGGATCCGGCTCCGGGTGGTCGTCGGTGACGAGCGGGAACGACTCGCGGACGCGCAGCAGCGTCCGGGGGTCGCGTGCCCACACCTTCCACCAGCCGCTGTCCACGGCAGCAAGCTCGAGCTGAGGTGTGCCTGCGTCGTCGTAGCCCGTGAAGTAGCCGTCGATCACCTGGTCGCACGTGGCGGCCAGCCGCGTCATCGTGTCCCAGTCGAGCGCGATCCCGGGACCGAGCTCGCTGCGTTCCTCGACGGAGGCGGCACCTTCGGCCCAGACCGTCCGCAGGTCACCGACGAGCCACGCATCCCGGAGGACCCAGCGGAGCTGTGGGTGCGGACCGACGGCCGCCATCACCGCACCCAGGTCGAAGAAGCCGTTGCCGGCCACCTCGAGCGGGATGCGCACAGCTCGCCGGTCCCCGAGCTCGCTCACGTCGTCGAACCTAGCGCGACGCCGCGCTGCACCTCGTCGTCCGACGGTGCGTGTGAGCCGGCGACACGGTGCCGTCCCGTCATCTCGCCGTACGCGTGCGCCGGGGGTGCACCCGGGCTCAGCGTCCGGCGGACAGCAGCGCGTCCGTGGCGGCGAGGACCTCATCGGTGGTGATGCGGGCGAGCGCCGGGTCGAGCGTCGCCCCGTGCGGGTCGCCCGGGGCGTCGGGCGTGCCGTGCCACAGCACCGCGTGCCGCTCCGGGTCGACCGCGGGCCCCCACCGGGCCGGCGCGACGGGCCCGAAGAGCAGCACCGACGGGGTCCCGGTCGCCGTCGCGACGTGCGCGACCCCCGTGTCCCCGCACACCACGAGGCGCGCGCGGGCGACGAGCCCGACGAGCCCGGGCAGGTCGAGCGTCCCGGCCGTGCGGTGCACGAGCGCGGGCCGGGCGGCGGCCTCCGCGACCTGGTCGACGAGGTCCTTCTCCCCGGCCGAGCCCGTGAGCGCGACGGTCAGCCCGCGCGCGGTGAGCTCGTGCAGCACGGTGCGCCAGCGCCCGACGGGCCAGCGGCGCGCGGCCGACGCGGCGCCGGGGTGCAGCACGACGTCGGCGCGCGGGCCGGCCGGTGCCGCGTCCCCGGCCGTCCCGCCGGACGACGCCGCCGGGACCGGGAGCCGGAGGTCCCGTGCGTCGCACGGCCCGCCGGCGTCCACGACGAGGCGGCACCACCGGGCGACCTCGTGCTCGTCGTCGTCCCAGGCCGGTCCGGCGTCGTGACCGGCCTCGGGGCACGCGTACGCCACGAGCCGGTCGGGGTGCGTGCGGAGCAGCAGGTCGTGGCTCTGCGGGCCGCGCCCGTGCAGGTTGACGGCGACGTGCCCGCGGGCGTCCCACGGCAGCGCGGCGCCGGGCGTGATGCCGCGCGCGGAGATGCCGGTGGCGCCGGTCTCGAGGACGGCGTCCACGACCCCGAGGTCGCGCAGCAGGCCGCCCTCGGTGCGGGGCGCGGCGAGCACGAGCCGGCGGTCCGGCCACGCCCGCCGCACCCCGCGCAGCGCGGGCACCGCGGTCAGCGCGTCCCCGAGGCCGAGCGCCCGGAGCACGAGCACGTCGCCCCCCGGCCGCGCCGACCCTGCCTCGCGACGGCCGGGCGCGCCGTCGGGCGCACCGGTCACGGCCAGGAGCCCTCGCCGGACGCCATGACGAGCATCTCGCGGATCTCGCAGCCGACGGGCTGGCGCAGCGCCGTGAGCACCGCCGCGGCGGTGTCCGCGGGGTCGTTGAGGTCCGCGTCCGGCCCGGGACGGTACTGCTCGGTGCGCCCGTCGAAGAACGGCGTCCGCATCCCGCCGGGGACGAGCAGCGTGACACCGACGCGCCCCGCGAGCTCGGCGGCGAGCGCCTGGCTGAAGCCGCGGACCGCGAACTTCGACGCGCAGTACGCCGTTGCGTCGCTCACGCCCTTGAGCCCGAGCGTCGAGGCGACCGTCACGACCGTGCCGCGCGACGCCTCGAGGTGGGGCAGGCACGCCCGGACGACCGCGACGGTCCCGAACAGGTTGACCCGCACGACCCGCTCCCACGTCTCGGGGTCGATGTCGGCGAGCGTCCCGCACGCGTCGGTCCCGGCCGCGGTCACGACGGCCGACGGCGGGCCGACCTGCGCGACGAGCTGCTCGACGGCGGCCGCGGCGGCCGCGCTGTCCGACAGGTCGACCTGGACGTGCGGGACGTCGCCCGCGGGCGCGGTCACGTCGAGCACCGCGGGCCGTCCGCCGGCAGCGGCGACGGCCTCCACGACGGCCGCGCCGAGACCGCTCGCGCCGCCGGTCACGAAGACGGTGCCGATCTCACGCGGGGCCCGGGCGGCGGGTCGGGTCGAGGTGTCGAGCTGGGTCACGAGGTCTCCTCACTGGTGGTCCGCACGGGCGAGCCCCGAGCGGCGGATCATGGTGCTGGTCGAGCGCCCGTCGAGGTAGGGCAGGAGGACGACGCGCCCTCCGTGCCGCTGCACGACCTCGGTCTCGGGCAGGTCCGCGCCGCCGTAGTCGGCGCCCTTCGCCCACACGTCGGGGCGCAGGGCGTCCAGCGCGGCGCGCGGGTCGTCCTCGTCGAACACCACGACGGCGTCGACGCAGTCGAACGCGGCGAGCACGCGCGCCCGGTCGGCCTCGGTCACGACGGGTCGGCCCTCGCCCTTGAGGCGGCGCACCGACGCGTCGGAGTTGAGCAGCACGACGAGCACGTCGCCGAGCCGGCGGGCGGACTCGAGCATCGCGACGTGCCCGGCGTGCACGAGGTCGAAGCAGCCACCGGTCGCGACGAGGGTGCCCCCGCCGGCCCGCAGCCGTGCGGCGACGTCCGCGAGCGCGACGTCGCGGTGCTCCACCGCGTCGGGCTGCGCGGACGGGGCCTCGCCGGTCGCGGCCTCGGTGACGGCCCGGAACGCGTCGGCGCCGCCCCCACGGACCCACGCGGTGGCCTCGGTGACGGCGGCCTGGACGGCCTCGGTGAGCACGGCACCGCGCGCGAGAGCGACGGCCGCCGTCGCGGCGAACCGGTCGCCGGCCCCGCACGGGTCCCCGCCCTCCACGGACGGCGCGGGCACGAACAGCGGCGCGCCGCCGGTGGGTGCGACGTACGCGCCCTGCGCGCCGACGGTCACGCACACGGCACGGGCCTGCCACGCAGCCCGCAGCCGGCTCGCGAGCTGCTCGGGGGAGTCGCCGCCGGGGGCCCGGTCGCCGGCCGCGGCTGCTCGGGCCTCCCCGAGGTTCGGCGTCACGAGCGTCGCGCGCGGCACGGGGGCGCCGCCGCGGGGGTGCGGGTCCCACACGAGCAGACCGCGCGCGGCCCGCTCCGCGAGCAGCGAGCGCAGGTCCTCGTCCCGGGTGGTCCCCGCCCCGTAGTCGCTGACCAGCACGACGTCCGCGCTCTCGAGGGCGGCGCGCACCGCCCCGACCTCGACGTCGCGGGGGGTCCCCGGGCCGCCGTGGTCGAGGCGCACCAGGGACTGCCCGCCGCTGCGCACGCGCTCCTTGAGCCGCGTCGGGCCGCGGTGGCCGAGCGCCAGGACCCCGACGTGGGGCTCGAGCGCGGCGCGCAGGCGGCGGCCCTCGGGGTCGTCCGCGATCGGGGCGACGAGGGTCACGCGCGCCCCGGAGGCCACGCACAGGAGCGCGGTGAGCCCCGCGCCGCCGGGACGCTCGCGCACGTCGGACACGTCCACGACGGGCACGGGCGCGTCGGGGCTGAGCCGGTCGGAGCGTCCGTGGACGTCGCGGTCGAGGACGACGTCGCCGACGACGACGACGTGGGGGCGGGCGGTCATGCGCGGGCCCCCGTGCCGTCGAGCTCGCGGGCGCCGGGGTGCTGATCGCGCTGCTCGCGCCCGTCACCGGCTCGAGCGCCGACCGCACCGGGCGGCGCA
>NZ_JBFTER010000133.1:0-12026 GCF_047229345.1 Cellulomonas jepli
CCCCCCCCCGCTTCAACCAGAATACGGCATTCGAGATGTTGGTGTGTTTATCGTTTTCTCTGAGAGGCGTCTCAGTGACCGCCCGCCGCGTCGACGCCCGCCGCCTCGACGCCGGCCACCGCGGCGCCCGTCGAGCCGGCCCCTGCTGCCGACGCCCCCACCGAGAGCACCCCGGCTACAGCTGCGGACGCCGAGCCCGCCGCCGCCGCGCCGCGCAAGCGCGCCCCCCGCCGCAGCCGCAAGGCCGCCGAGGCGCCCGTCGCGGTCCCGCCGGTCGTCGAGCCGGTCGCCGACGAGGACGAGGACGAGGAGGCGACCGGGACCGCCGGCGCTCCCGCGTCGCCGGACGCCGCCGGGACCACCCCCGCAGCGCCCAGCAGCCCCGCCGCGCCCACGCTCGACGTCCTCGCCGAGCTCGCCGGCACGGTCGCCGCGAAGCCGCCCGTCGAGCCCCGCACCGGCTCCCCGCGCCTCGCCACGACCGCGCTGCTCTTCCAGGCGCCCGACCCGGACGCACGCCCGCGCCGCCGCCGCGCGCAGTCGCCCGCCGGGAGCCCGCAGGCCATCTCGGAGGCCGCCGCCGCGCTGCACATTGAGGAGCCCGCCGCCGAGGTCGAGGCTCCCGTCGAGGCCCCGGTCGAGGAGAAGCCCGCCACGACGCGCCCGTCGCGCCGCCGCGGTCGTCGTGGGGCCCAGGCCGACGTCCCCGCCGAGGAGCCGACCCTGCTGCTCGCCGGCGCGCTCGACGACCTCGCGGCCGACGCGGACGTGCCCGTCGAGGCCGAGCCCGCGACCGCGCCCGACGAGGACACCGAGGACGCCGAGAACCAGCGCCCCGGCGACGGCGACGACTCCGACGACCCGGGGCCGCGCCGCCGGCGTCGCCGCGGGGGCCGTGGCCGCCGTGGCCGCAGCGCCGAGGACGAGGAGGCCGCCGAGGACGAGGACGCCCCGCGCGCCGCCGAGCCGGACGCCGAAACCGAGCCCGAGGGCGAGACGGAGGGTGACGACGCGGACGCCGAGGCCGACGCCGACGAGCAGGGCGGGTCGAGCCGCCGTCGCCGTCGTCGCCGCAGCCGCAGCGGACGCGGCGAGGGCGCCGAGCCCGAGGTCGCCGCGCCGAGCCGCAGCCGGGCCTCGCGTGCCCCGAGCGACGAGGTCACCGCGCTGCGCGGGTCCACGCGCCTCGAGGCCAAGCGCCAGCGCCGCCGGGAGGGCCGCGACGCGGGCCGCCGCCGTCAGATCATCACCGAGTCGGAGTTCCTGGCGCGGCGCGAGTCGGTCGAGCGGACGATGGTCGTGCGCGAGCGCGACGGCCGCACGCAGATCGCCGTGCTCGAGGACGGCGTGCTCGTCGAGCACTACGTCTCCCGCCAGGCGCAGCTGTCGATGGCCGGGAACGTCTACCTCGGCCGCGTGCAGAACGTGCTGCCGAGCATGGAGGCCGCGTTCGTCGACGTCGGCAAGGGCCGCAACGCGGTGCTGTACGCCGGCGAGGTGAACTGGGACGCCGCCGGTCTGGAGGGCGGCCAGCCGCGTCGCATCGAGCAGGCGCTCAAGTCGGGCGACTCGGTGCTCGTGCAGGTCACGAAGGACCCGATCGGCCACAAGGGCGCGCGCCTGACGTCGCAGATCACGCTCGCGGGCCGCTACCTCGTGTACGTGCCCGGCGGCGGCATGACCGGCATCAGCCGCAAGCTGCCCGACGTCGAGCGCAACCGCCTCAAGAAGATCCTGCGCGAGATCGTCCCCGAGTCGGCCGGCGTCATCGTGCGCACGGCCGCCGAGGGCGCGAGCGAGGACGAGCTGCGCGCCGACATCGCGCGCCTGCAGGGCCAGTGGGAGTCGATCTCGAAGAAGGCGAAGACCGCGTCGGCGCCCGCGCTGCTGCAGGGCGAGCCGGACCTCGCGATCCGCGTCGTGCGCGACATCTTCAACGACGACTTCAGCTCGCTCGTGGTGCAGGGCGACGACGCGTGGTCGACGATCTCCGGCTACATCGGCGACCTCGCGCCGGACCTCGCGAGCAAGGTCTCGCGCTGGACCGGTCAGGGCGACGTCTTCTCGGCGCACCGCGTCGACGAGCAGCTCGCGAAGGGCATGGACCGCAAGGTCTGGCTCCCGTCGGGCGGCTCGCTCGTGATCGACCGCACCGAGGCCATGACGGTGGTCGACGTCAACACCGGCAAGTTCACCGGCTCGGGCGGCACGCTCGAGGAGACGGTGACGCGCAACAACCTCGAGGCGGCCGAGGAGATCGTGCGCCAGCTCCGGCTGCGCGACATCGGCGGCATCATCGTCATCGACTTCATCGACATGGTGCTCGAGCTCAACCGTGACCTCGTGCTGCGCCGGCTGGTCGAGTGCCTCGGTCGCGACCGCACCAAGCACCAGGTCGCCGAGGTCACCTCGCTCGGGCTCGTGCAGATGACGCGCAAGCGCGTCGGCCAGGGGCTCGTCGAGGCGTTCAGCGAGACCTGCGAGCACTGCAACGGCCGCGGGTTCATCGTGCACGCGGACCCGATCGAGAAGTCGGCGCGCTCGGAGGCCGGTGCCCCGCAGCACCAGCACCAGGCGCAGCAGGCGCCCGCGCCGGCCGAGGCCGACGCGAAGCGCTCGCGCCGCAAGCGCGGGGGCAAGGACTCCGGTGCCACCGGCGCGGCCCTGCCCGCCGTGCCGGTGCTGCCTGAGGCCCGCGAGGCCGTCAAGGCCACGCTCGCGACGATCGCGGCCGCCGCGGCGCACGCCCACGAGCACGCGCACGACCACGACGACGCGCCGGGCGCCGGCACGCCGGTCGCCGGGGGAGCCGTGCGGGTCGCGGGCGAGCCGGCCGGCCACGCGGACACCGCGGCCGCCGCCACGGCGGACGGTGCGGCGGCGCAGCTCCCCGCGGACGTCGCGGGCGCCGGGTCGCCGGAGGCCGTCGACGGTGCCACGTTTCGCGGCGCCGAGGGGGACGTTCCTGAGCCGGCTGCGCCGGGTGCTGCCGGGAACGGCGACGCCCGGGACGCCGGACCCCTCGACGCCGACGCCGACGCCGAGGCGCCGGTGGGCGAGACGCTCGAGCTGACCCCGGTCGACCCGAGCACGTTCGACGTGCTCGACGACGCCGACGACGACGCCGAGCAGGACGCTCCCGCGGACCACGACGCCACCCCGGACGCTCCGGAGGCTCTCGTGCCGGGTGACGCCGCTCACGGCGCCGCCCTACAGGACGGCGCCACGCCGGACGCCCCCGCCCCGGACGCCGGGGAGCCCGACGTCGCCGAGGCGCCCGCCGCCGACGCGCCGGAGGACACCGACCGCCCCGACGCCGCGCAGCCCGCCGAGCGCTGACCTCTCGCGACGCCCTCCGGCGACCGTGCCTCAGCGCACGGACCGCCGGAGGGCGTCGTCGAGCGCGGCGGAGAACGCGACGCGCGCGCGGTGCGTCGCCTGGGCCGTCCGCGGGTCGGCGAGCCCGTGCGGCACGAGTGGCGCGCCGGTCACGTAGTGGTCGGCGTCCGCCTCGGACACGAGCGCGTGGTCGCCCGGGCGCAGGTCGTCGAGCCGGGTCGAGGCGTGCACGGCGTAGGTGCACGAGGACCACAGGGCGTCCTGCCCGCCGCACGCGAGCACCACGGGCCCGCGGATGTCCTCGACGGGCACGAGCGGCGATCCCGCAGGCACGTCACCCGGCGGGTAGTCCGAGACCGCGCCTGCGCGCAGCCGGGGCAGCGGCTCGCCGCCGAGCGTCCAGGCCGTCCCGCAGGTGTCCGGGCTGCACACGAGCGCGTGCGCCCCGACGGGCGCGATCGCCCCGTGCACGAGGTCCGGCCGGTGCGCCGCGAGCCACAGCGCCATCTCCCCGCCGCGCGACGTGCCGTACGCGAGGACGCGCTCGGGGTCGACACCGGGCTGGGCGCGCAGCCAGTCGAGCGCGTGCAGGAACGTCTCGACGGGCACCTCGTCGAGCGTCGCCGGCTGCCCCGGGCTCGCGAAGTAGGAGATCGCCAGTGCGGGGTACCCCCGGTACGCCGTGAGCGCGGCGTCCTCCTGCGCGGAGGCGATCCCGCCCTCGGACCCGCCGAACACCAGGACGGCGGGCACGGGCGCCGCGGGGTCGGGCGTCCAGGCGGTCGGCACGGCCCAGCGCCCCACGATCCCGTCCTGCTCGACGGGCTCGACGCGGACCTGGGAGAGGGCGTCGTCGCGGTGGAGGTCGGCGGACGCGACGACCTCGCCGTCCACGTGCGCAGTCAGGTGCACGGTGTGCTCCCGGGCGAACCACGCGTCGGACCGGACGGCGTCGTCGTCCGCGGGCTCGACGGGGGAGAGGGTCCAGAACAGGCCGGTGCCGTCCGGCCCGTCGAACGGCGCCTCCTCGGGCTCCGTGGTGTCGAGCTCGACGCGTCCGTCGTCGTCGGCCGTGTACGTCGCGGACGAGCGCCACGTGAGCGCCGAGCGCACCTCGGAGCGCACCTCGACCCTCTCGCCGGGCGGCAGACCGGTGACCGTGAGGTGCACCGGGTCGAGGAACCGCTCCGTCGCCCCCTCGACGAGGATCGCCGGCTCGGTGCCGGGTGTGCACCCGGCGAGCACGAGCCCGGCGAGGGCGACGACAGCTGCTCCGACGGCCCTGCTGCGGTGCACCGCGCCCCCTCATTTGACCGTGCCAGATGCGTTCCGTACTCTTGAACGTCGGCGCGTTTGTTACGCGCCGGTTGTGCGTGCACCAGGTACCGAGAGCATCCCGCAGCGTGCTGCGAGAGCGCCGGCCGTGTGAAGCGGCTCCACCGTACCGAGCACGCCCCCGACTTGTGTGACTGAGTTCGACGAGCAGAGATGAGCAGCAACGTGGTGTACGCGATCGTGAAGGCTGGCGGCCGCCAGGAGAAGGTCGCCGTCGGCGACGTCGTCGTCGTCGACCGTCTCGCCGCGCAGGCCGGCTCGACCGTGGAGCTCACGGCGCTGCTGCTCGTGGATGGGGACAAGGTCACGACCGACGCCCAGGACCTCGCCAAGGTGAAGGTCACGGCGGAGGTCGTGCGGGCCGAGAAGGGCCCGAAGATCGACATCCTCAAGTACAAGAACAAGACCGGCTACCGCAAGCGCCAGGGTCACCGTCAGCAGCTGACCCGCCTCAAGGTCACCGGCATCGACAACTGAGTGCGCGCCGCGGCCCCGTCGGCCGCGACTCCTCCCGTCTCTGAGCACGAAAGCAGGTTCGTCATGGCACACAAGAAGGGCGCGAGCTCCTCGCGCAACGGTCGCGACTCCAACGCGCAGCGTCTCGGCGTCAAGCGCTTCGGCGGTCAGGTCGTCAAGGCCGGCGAGATCATCGTCCGCCAGCGCGGCACGCACTTCCACCCCGGCATCAACGTCGGGCGCGGCGGTGACGACACCCTGTTCGCGCTCGCGCCGGGTGCCGTGACGTTCGGCACGCGTCGTGGCCGCAAGGTCATCGACATCGTGACGGCGGCCTGAGCCACCACAGCACGTTCGTCGAAGGGGCGCACCGAGGCGGTGCGCCCCTTCGTCGTGTCAGGATCGACCCACCGGGATCCTCCGCGGTGGTCATGCACGGAGCCCGACCGGCTCCGGGAAGAGGTGTCCGATGGCGACGTTCGTCGACCGTGTCGTGCTGCACGCCACCGGCGGTGACGGTGGGCACGGTTGCGTCTCCATCCGCCGCGAGAAGTTCAAGCCGCTCGCCGGCCCGGACGGCGGCAACGGCGGCCACGGGGGCAGCATCATCCTCGAGGTCGACCCGCAGGTCACGACGCTGCTCGAGTACCACCACTCGCCCCACAAGCACGCCCCGTCGGGCGGCCAGGGCATGGGCAACTACCGCCAGGGCTTCACGGGCGAGGATCTCGTGCTCGGGGTGCCCG
The DNA here is from genome assembly GCF_047229345.1 of Cellulomonas jepli. Classification (NCBI taxonomy): domain Bacteria; kingdom Bacillati; phylum Actinomycetota; class Actinomycetes; order Micrococcales; family Cellulomonadaceae; genus Cellulomonas; species Cellulomonas jepli. The sequence goes on from NZ_JBFTER010000133.1 coordinate 5,877, forward strand.
ACGGCACCGTCGTGAAGTCGCCGACGGGCGAGGTTCTCGCCGACCTCGTCGGGACCGGCGCCCGGTACGTCGTCGCGGCCGGCGGCCACGGTGGCCTCGGCAACTCCGCCATCGCGTCGCCCAAGCGCAAGGCCCCCGGCTTCGCGCTGCTCGGCGAGCCGGGCGACACCCAGGACGTCGTGCTCGAGCTCAAGACGATCGCGGACGTCGCGCTCATCGGCTACCCGAGCGCCGGCAAGTCGAGCCTCGTGGCCGCGATGTCGGCGGCGCGGCCCAAGATCGCGGACTACCCGTTCACCACGCTCGTCCCGAACCTCGGCGTGGTGCAGGCCGGCTCGTCGCGCTACACCGTCGCGGACGTGCCCGGGCTCATCCCGGGCGCGAGCGAGGGCCGGGGCCTCGGCCTGGAGTTCCTGCGGCACATCGAGCGCTGTGCGGTGCTCGTGCACGTGCTCGACTGCGCGACCCTCGAGCCGGGCCGCGACCCGCTGAGCGACCTCGACGTGATCGAGCACGAGCTCGCGGCGTACGGCGGCGACATCGGCATCGAGGGCGGCCGGGTCCCGCTCATGGAGCGCCTGCGCATGGTCGTGCTGAACAAGATCGACGTCCCCGAGGCGCGCGAGCTCGCGGACCTCGTCAAGCCCGACCTCGAGGCTCGCGGCCTGCAGGTCTTCGAGATCTCCGCGGTGAGCCACGAGGGCCTGCGGCCCCTGACGTTCGCCCTCGCGGAGCTCGTCGAGCAGGCGCGCCGCGAGGCGCCCGCACCCGAGCCGACGCGCGTCGTGCTGCGCCCCAGGGCGGTCGACGAGTCCGGGTTCACGGTGACGAAGCGCACCGACGGCCCGCACGAATACTTCCAGATCCGCGGCGTCAAGCCGGAGCGGTGGGTGCGCCAGACGGACTTCACCAACGACGAGGCCGTCGGCTACCTCGCGGACCGCCTCGCGCGCCTCGGCGTCGAGGAGAAGCTGTTCGCCGCGGGCGCGGTCGCGGGGGCCGAGGTCGTCATCGGCGAGGGGCCCAAGGCGGTCGTCTTCGACTGGGAGCCCACGCTCCTGACCGGCTCGGAGCTGCTCGCAGGCCCGCGCGGGACGGACATGCGCATCGAGGAGCGCTCGCGCCCGACGCGCGGCGAGAAGCGTGTCGAGTACAAGGAGCGCATGGACGCCAAGGCGGAGGCGCGCGCCGAGCTGTGGACGGAGCGCGAGGCCGGGGTCTGGACCGACGAGTCCTGACGGGGGCCGGGACGGGCACAATGCGTCCGTGAGTGCCGCCGCCCCCCTCCTGCACCGACGCGAGCTGCCCGACGCCGTCCGGGTCGTCGTCAAGGTCGGCTCGTCGTCGCTCACGACGCCCGACGGGCACCTCGACCCCGAGCGCGTGCGTGCGCTCGCCGAGGTGCTCGCCGACCGGCACGCCGCCGGCGGTCAGGTCGTGCTGGTCTCGTCGGGAGCGATCGCCGCCGGGATCGGCCCGCTCGGGCTCCCCGCGCGCCCGCGCGACCTCGCGACCCAGCAGGCCGCCGCGTCGGTGGGTCAGGGGCTGCTCGTCGCGCACTACGCGCGGGCGTTCGCGGACCGCGGCATCCGCGTCGGGCAGGTGCTGCTCACCGCGGACGACACCGTGCGGCGCGGCCACTACCGCAACGCGCAGCGCGCGCTCGAGCGGCTGCTCGACCTGGGCGTCGTCCCGATCGTCAACGAGAACGACACGGTCGCGACCGACGAGATCCGGTTCGGTGACAACGACCGGCTCGCCGCCCTCGTCTCGCACCTCGTGCGGGCGCACGCGCTCGTGCTGCTCACCGACGTGGACGGGCTGCACACGGGCCCGCCGTCGCGGCCCGGCTCCGTGCGGATCCCCGAGGTCCGCGGCGAGCACGACGTCGCGGGCGTCGACGTGACGGCGCGGGGGAGCGCGGTCGGCACGGGCGGCATGGTCACCAAGCTCGAGTCGGTGTCGATCGCCGCAGGTTCCGGGATCCCCGTCGTGCTCACGTCGGCCGCGAACGCCCGCGCGGCGCTCGCGGGCGAGGACGTCGGGACGTGGTTCGCCGCGACCGGGCGCCGCGCGTCCACGCGGCTGCTGTGGCTCGCGCACGCGGCCCGCACGCGCGGGCGGCTCGTGCTCGACGACGGGGCCGTGCGGGCGGTCGTCGAGCGCCGGACGTCGCTCCTGCCGGCCGGGGTCACCGCGGTCGAGGGCGACTTCGAGGCGGGCGACCCCGTCGCGCTGACCGCTCCCGACGGCACCGTCGTGGCCCGGGGGCTCGCGGCGTACTCCTCGCAGGAGGTCCCGGGACTGCTCGGCCGCACGACGTCGGACCTGCGCGCGGAGCTCGGGCCGGGGTACGACCGGGCCGTCGTGCACCGTGACGACCTCGTGCTCGTCCGGCGCCGCGCGTCGGCCGTCCCGCGGCCACGCTGACGCCGCGACCGACCCGCCCGGTCTCGCGATGCGGGCGGCACGGGGAGAACGTGTTGACCCCGGCGCGGCCCCCGGCCTAGGTTCGGCGGCGGTCGCGTACGGTCCCGGCCGCCCGGGCACGTCCGGCGCGGGCCCTGCCGCACGTGCCGACGCAGCGCTGCACCTGCCCGCCCACCGCGGGCACGTCGTCGAGGGGGACACATGAGCACGGATCGCACGCGCGCGCCCGAGCAGCACCCACAGGCGTCGACGGGCGGCTGCTGTCGCTCCGGCCTCGCGCCGACGCGGGCGCGGCGATGATGGCCGAGCCGGTGCACGCCCCGTTCCCCGACCGGGCCCCGTCCGTCCTGCGCGACGAGCTGCGGACCCGGATCGCCGCCTGGGGGCACCCGCACGCCGCCGAGCTGCGTGAGCGCCTCGCCGACGAGCTGCGCCGCCGCTCGGCCCCCGCCGGGGGCGGCCCGGGCCAGCGTCGTGCCCGTGCCGACGGCACCGACCCCTCGTCCGTCCTGCTCACCGTCCTCGTGTACGACGGCAGCGACGCCGTGGCGACCGCGTCGCTCCAGGAGCACGACGGCCGCTACGAGGTGACCCGGCTGTACGTCGTGCCCGAGCGGCGGCGGCGCGGTCTCGCCCGGCGCGTGCTCGCCGAGCTCGACGAGTTCGCGCGCGCGGCCGGCGTCGCCGAGATCGTCATGGGGGTCACGGACGAGCTGCACGAGGTGCGGAAGCTGTGCGAGCGCGACGGCTGGGTCCGGGTCGCGCCGTTCGGCGGGCACGAGGGCGAGTGCTGGGCGAGCCCGGTGGACACCTCGCGCGTCGGCGCCTCGCTGGCCCGCGCCGGGATCGCCTGACGGCAGCGGGTCCGCGCCGGCGGCCGAGCTGACCGTCTACGCGGGCGGCCGGCGCCTGCCGTCCAGCGGGTCACCGCCGACCGGCGACGTCCGGCGCGGGCGCCCGGTGGCCGTCGCGCGGCCGGCGTCCGGACCGCGGGAGCCCTCCGTGCGACGGCGCCCTGCGGGCTACCCTGGCCGGATGACCACCTCGCTCGAGACGACGTCGGCCACCGCGCCCGGGACGGCCCCCCTCGCCGCGCCGCAGCCGTCGCCGGCGTCGGACCCGGCCGGCCCCGGGCCGGACGTCAAGCAGGCCGTCCTCGACGTCGCCCGCCGCGCCAAGGTCGCCTCGCGCGCGCTGGCGACCGCGACGCGGGCCACCAAGGACACCGCTCTGCTCGCGCTCGCGGACGCGCTCGTCGCCGCGTCGGCCGAGATCGTCGCGGCGAACGCCGAGGACCTCGAGCGCGGTCGCGCGAACGGGACGTCCCCCGGGCTGCTCGACCGGCTCGCGCTCACCGACGAGCGCCTCGGGGCGATCGCCGACGCCCTGCGCGAGCTCGCGGCGCTGCCCGACCCGGTCGGTGAGGTCGTGCGCGGCTCGACGCTCCCCAACGGCCTGCGGCTGCGGCAGGTGCGCGTGCCGATGGGCGTCGTCGGGATGATCTACGAGGCCCGCCCGAACGTGACCGTGGACGCCGCGGGGCTCGCGCTCAAGAGCGGCAACGCCGTGATCCTGCGCGGTGGCTCGGCGGCGGCGCGCAGCAACGAGGTCATCGTCGCGGTCCTCGGGCGCGCGCTCACCTCGCTCGGCCTCCCCGCCGACCTCGTGCAGTCCATCGACGCGCACGGCCGGCCCGGCGCCGTCGCGCTCATGCACGCGCGCGGGCTCGTCGACGTGCTCGTCCCGCGCGGGGGAGCGGACCTCATCCGCACCGTGGTGCGCGAGTCGACCGTGCCTGTGATCGAGACCGGCGTCGGCAACTGCCACGTCTACGTGGACGCGAGCGCGGACCCCGCGACCGCGCTCGCGATCCTGCTCAACTCCAAGACCCAGCGCGTCGGGGTGTGCAACGCCGCCGAGACGCTGCTCGTGCACGCCGACGCGGCGCCCGGGTTCCTGCCGTCCGCGCTGGTCGCGCTCGCGGAGGCCGGGGTCGTCGTGCACGGGGACGACGCGACCGCGGGCCTCGCGCCCGACGGCGTCGACGTCGTGCCCGCGACCGACGAGGACTGGGCGACCGAGTACCTCTCGCTCGACCTCGCGGTGCGCGTGGTGCCCGACCTCGACGCCGCGCTCGAGCACGTGCGGACGTGGACCTCGGGGCACACCGAGGCCATCGTCACCCGCGACCTCGCGGCGTCCGAGCGGTTCGTCGCCGAGCTGGACTCCGCGGCGATCATGGTCAACGCCTCGACCCGGTTCACCGACGGCGGCCAGTTTGGGCTCGGTGCCGAGATCGGGATCTCGACGCAGAAGCTGCACGCCCGGGGCCCGATGGGGCTCGGGGAGCTCACGACGACCAAGTGGGTCGTGCACGGCGACGGGCACGTCCGAGCCTGACGCCCGACCCGGACATGCGACACTGGTCGCTCCGACGAACAGCCCTCACAGGAGGATCGACGTGCACTCCGTTCTGCTGGCCACCCAGGAATACGCCGAGCACGGCACCGAGCTGGCCGTCTCCCCGGTGGTCTTCGGGCTCTCGGCGTTCGGCGGCCTCATCGCGATGCTGCTCGTGACCTACGCGTTCCGGAGCGTCGGCACCCGCCACTGAGCGCCAGCGACGAGCCTGCGACCAGCCAGCGAGGACGAGAGCGAGGAACCCGACCGATGACCCAGCGACGACTGCGGCTCGGCGTGATGGGCGGCACGTTCGACCCCATCCACCACGGGCACCTGGTCGCCGCGAGCGAGGTCGCCGCGGAGTTCGAGCTCGACGAGGTCGTCTTCGTGCCGACGGGTCAGCCGACGTTCAAGCAGGACCAGGACGTCACGCACGCCGAGCACCGGTACCTCATGACCGTCATCGCGACTGCGTCGAACCCGCGCTTCACGGTGAGCCGGGTCGACGTCGACCGCGCCGGTCTGACGTACACCGTCGACACGCTGCGCGACCTGCACGAGGCGCGGCCCGACGCGGAGCTGTTCTTCATCACGGGCGCGGACGCGATCGAGCAGATCCTCAGCTGGAAGGCGCCCGACGAGCTGTTCGAGATGGCGCACTTCGTGGCCGTCAACCGACCGGGGCACACGTTGTCCACCGACGGGCTGCCCGCGGACAGGGTCAGCCAGCAGGAGATCCCCGCGCTCGCGATCTCCTCGTCCGACGTCCGCGCACGCGCTCGGGGTGGAGCGCCCGTCTGGTACCTGGTGCCGGACGGGGTCGTCCAGTACATCGCCAAGCACGGTCTGTATCGAGGTAACGATGAGTGAGCCCGGAGAGCGCCGCCGCCGCCGCGAGGCCGAGCGGACGACCGATGTCGGTCCCGACGCACAGGGCCCCGGCGGACCGCCGTCGCGCCGCGCGATGCGCAGCCAGCCCGTGCAGTCCGTCGGGCCCGACGGCAGCGCGGGCGGTGGGCCGTACCAGGTGCCCGGCATGGGGGCGGAGTCGGCGGCGATGCGCTCCCGCCGCACGATCCGCGACACCTCGCTCGAGCCGTCCGGCCCGCGCGCACCCCAGCCGGGTGCGGCCCCGACCCGTGCCCCGGGGGCACCGGGAGCGGCACCGGGTGCCTGGGGCGCCGCACCGGGGACGTCCGGCGCACCGAGCCGGACACAGCAGGCGCGTCCCTCCGGACCGGCGCCGAGCATCGCGAGCCCCGCGAGCGCCGTCGCGCGCGTCCCGAACCCGACGAGCACCACGAGCAGGCCGAGCTG
>NZ_JBFTER010000134.1:0-11841 GCF_047229345.1 Cellulomonas jepli
GGCGCCGGCCGTGGACGTGCCGGGCGGCCCGTCACGGGACGGCGCGGCGGAGGCGTCATGCGTCCTCCGCGACGCCCGACTGCGGGCCCGCACCGGCTCCGGCCGCGCGCGCGAGCTCCGCGAGCACGTCGGGGACCAGTGCGGTGACGTCGCCCGCGCCGATCGTCAGCAGCAGGTCGCCGGGCCGGGCGGCGCGAGCGACGGCCACCGCGGCCTGGGCCCGGTCCGCGACGAACGTCGCCCGGCCCTCGGTCGGGACGCGCTCGGTGATCATCGCCCCCGTCACCTCGGGGTCCGGGTCCTCGCGGGCCGCGTACACGTCGGTGACCACGACGACGTCCGCGAGGTCGAGCGCCTCGGCGAACTCCGTGGCGAACGTCCGCGTGCGCGAGAACAGGTGCGGCTGGAACAGCGCGAGCACGCGCCCGTCCCCCGCGACCGCCCGGGCGGCCCGCAGCAGAGCGGCCACCTCGGTGGGGTGGTGCGCGTAGTCGTCGACGACCCGGACGCCGCCGGCGTCGCCGCGGTGCTCGAACCGGCGGCCCGTGCCCCGGAACGCGGCGAGCCCCGCGGTCGCGGAGGCGACCGACGCCCCGAGCCGCCGTGCGGCGACGTACGCCGCGGCCGCGTTGAGCGCGTTGTGCGCGCCGGGGGCCGTGAGGACGAGCGTCGTGCTGCCGATCGCCGGCGCGGCGTCGAGCGTCGCGGACCAGGAGCCGCCCTGGAGCCGCACGGGCCCGACGACGACGTCCGCGCGGGCGTCGGTCCCGTACGTGACCACGTCGACGCCGCGTGCGGCGAGGCCGGCGCGCGTGCGCTCGACGAGCCGCGCGGCGCCGGGGTCGTCGACGCACGTGACGAGCAACCCCCCGGGGACGACGCGCTCGGTGAACGCCACGAACGCGTCCTCGAACGCCTCGCGCGTGCCGTAGTGGTCGAGGTGGTCGGGCTCGACGTTCGTCACGATCGCCACCTCGGGCGCGTACGCCAGGAACGAGCCGTCCGACTCGTCGGCCTCGGCCACGAACGTCGGCCCCTCGCCCGGCCGGCCCCCCGCCACGGGTCCCGCCGCGGTCAGCACCGTGCCGCCGATCGCGAACGACGGGTCGAGCCCGGCCTCGAGCAGCGCCGTCGCGACCATCGCCGACGTCGTCGTCTTCCCGTGCGCGCCCGCCACGGCGACCGCGCGTCGCCCGACCATGAGCGCGGCGAGCGCCTCCGACCGGTGCAGGACGCGCAGCCCGTCGCGCCGTGCGCGCGCGAGCTCGACGTTGGACTCGCGGACCGCGGAGGACACCACGACGGTGTCGACCCCGTCGAGGTGCGCCGCGTCGTGCCCGACGAACACCGTCACGCCCGCAGCCCGCAGCGGGACGAGCGCCGGACCGTCCTGCGCGTCGGACCCGCTGACCGGCACGCCTCGCGCCGCGAGCAGCCCCGCGACCGCCGACATGCCTGCGCCGCCGACGCCGACGAGGTGGGTGCGGCCGAGGACCGTCAGGCCGTCGGCCGCGACGAGCTCCTGGACGTCCGTGGGAGCGGGCCGGCTCACGGCGTGTCCCCCGACGGGACGCCGTGCGCCGCTGCGCCGTCCTCCGCCGTGCCGTCGGCCGCCGTGCCGTCCGAGGCCGCGCCGCGTGCGGGACCCGTGGCGCTCGCCGGCGCGAGGTGCGCCTCGACGAGGTCGGCGACGCGGGCGGCCGCGTCGCGCACGCCCACGGAGGCCGCCGCGGCGCTCATCCGCTCACGCTCCCCGCGCGCGCCCGGTCCGACGAGCAGCGGCAGCAGGTGCTCGCGGAGCCACGGCGCCGTGAGCTCGTCGTCCGCGACGACGAGACCGCCGCCGGCCGCGACGACGGGCGCCGCGTTGAGGCGCTGCTCCCCGTTGCCGATGGGCAGCGGGACGTACACCGCGGGCAGCCCGAGCGCCGCGATCTCGCTGACGGTCCCCGCGCCCGAGCGGCCCAGGACGACGTCGGCGCACGCCAGCGCGAGCTGCATCTCGTCGAGGTACTCGCGCACGTGGTAGCGGTCGGCACCGGGCAGCCCGTCCACGACGGCGCGCACCGCGTCCGCCTTCCCGGCGCCGGTCGAGTGCAGCACCTGGACGCCCGCGGCGATCAGGTCCGCGGCGACGGACGCGATCGCCGCGTTGACGCTCACGGCACCGAGCGAGCCACCCGTGACGACCAGCGTCGGCAGCGCCGGGTCGAGCCCGAGCCGGCGGGCCGCGTCGGTGCGGGTCCCCGCGGCGTCGCGGGCGCGGTCCGCGATGAGCCCCGCGATCTCGGGACGCAGCGGCAGCCCGGTGACGAGCGCGCCGGGCAGCTCCGTCCCGGGGAACGTCACCGCGACCGAGGCCGCCCAGCGGGCGCCGAGCCGGTTCGCGAGCCCGGGGCGGGCGTTCTGCTCGTGCACCACGACCGGCACGGCGCGCGAGCGCGCGGCGAGGTACGCGGGCGTCGAGACGTACCCGCCGAACCCGACGACGACCTGGGCGCCGCTCGCGTCGATCGCGTCACCCGCGGCGCGCACGGCCTCGCGCAGGCGCCCCGGCAGGCGCAGCACGTCCGAGCTCGGGCGGCGCGGGAGCGGCACGCGCGGGACGAGCGCGAGCGGCAGCCCGCGCTCGGGCACGAGACGCGCCTCGAGGCCCGACGCGGTGCCGAGCACCGTGAGCCGGACGCCGGGGTCACGGCGGCGGAGCTCCTCGGCGACCGCGAGCAGCGGGTTCACGTGGCCGGCGGTCCCCCCACCGGCGAGCAGGACGGAACGGACGGGCAGGTCAGGCACGGATCCTCCCGAGCACCGCGAGCGAGCGGCGCACGACGTGCGGGCGCGCGGCGAGGGCCTCGGCAGCACCGGGCTCGGCGCGCGCGAACGAGATGACCATGCCGAGGGCCGTCATGGTCACGATGAGCGCCGACCCGCCTGCGGAGACGAGCGGCAGCGGGACGCCGATGATCGGGACGAGACCGATCACGACGCCGACGTTGACGAGCGCCTGCCCGATCACCCAGCACGCGACGGCGCCCGTGGTGATCTTGACGGACGGGTCCGGGTGGCGCCGGATGATGCGGAACATGGCGAGCGCGAGCAGCGTGAACAGGCCCAGCACGAGCAGCGTGCCGATGAGCCCGAGCTCCTCGCCGATGATCGCGAAGATGAAGTCGTTGTGCGCCTCGGGCAGGTAGGACCACTTCTCCGCGCTGCCGCCGAGCCCGACCCCGCCCCAGCCGCCGGTCGCGAGCGCCCGGATCCCGTGCTCGGACTGGTAGCACTCGTTGGTGATGTCGCACTCGTCGCTGAGCCACGAGAAGATGCGCTTCCTGCGGTTCGCGCTGGGGATCGTGAGGGCGGCGACGCCCACGGCCGCGATCGCCCCGGCGAAGCCGAAGACGCGCAGCGGGATACCGGCGATGAACAGCGCGCCGGCCACGAGCACGATGAGCACGAGAGCGGTGCCCAGGTCGTGCCCGAGCATGACGAGCCCGACCATGAGCACCGAGACGGGCACCGCGGGCACCAGGGCGTGGCGCCACTCACCGAGCAGAGCGCGTTTGCGCGCGAGCACGGCACCCAGCCACGCGGCGAGGGCGAGCTTGACCACCTCCGCGGGCTGCATCGTGAAGGACCCGAAGCCGATCCAGCCGCGGTTTCCTCCGGCGCTCAGGCCGAGCGGGGTGAGCGTGAGCAGCTGCAGCACGGCGGCGACAGCGAGAGCCGGCCACGCGATGCGCGTGTAGAAGCGCTGGGGCAGGCGCGACGCGACGAACATCACGGGCACGCCGATGAGCGCGAACTGCGCCTGGGTGACGAAGACCGCGTACGGCGACTCGTTCGCGGCGAGCGACTCGACGCTCGAGCTCGACAGCACCATCACGAGCCCGAGCACGATGAGCAGCGCGGTGGCGCCCGTGAGCACGTAGTAGCTCGTCACGGCGCTGTCCCACTGCCCGAGCAGCGACCCGGCGCGCGAGCGACCCGGGGACGGGGGCTCGACCGCACCGGGCCGGGCGGGCGTCGTCTGCGCCACGGCCGCGGGCCTCAGGACTCGTCCGGCGCGAGCGCCCGGACGGCCGCGGCGAACGCGTCGCCGCGCTCGGCGTAGGAGGTGAACTGGTCCATCGACGCGCACGCCGGCGCGAGCAGCACGGTCGCGGGGGTCTGCGTCCCGGCGAGCGCGCGCGCGGAGTCGACGGCGCGGGTCATCACCGATCCAGTGTCACCGGGATCGACGGCCACGACGGGAACCTCGGGCGCGTGTCGGTCCAGCGCGTCCCGGAGCGGCTGCTGGTCGACGCCGATCAGCACCACGCCCCGCAGCCGGTCCCGGCGCGTGCGCACGAGCTCGTCGAAGGTCGCCCCCTTGGCCAGCCCGCCGGCGACCCACACGACCGTGCCCGCCTCGAACGACGCGAGCGCGGCGGCCGCGGCGTGCGGGTTCGTGGCCTTCGAGTCGTCGACCCACGTGATCCCGCCGGTCTCCGCGACCCGCTCGATGCGGTGCCCGCCCGGGGCGTAGGCGCGCAGCCCGTCCCGCACCGCGACCGGCGCGACCCCGTGCGCGAGGGCGAGCGCCGCGGCGGCGAGCGCGTTCTGGACGACGTGCGGCGGCACGGCGCCGTCCGCCCCGGCGAGGTGCGCGAGGTCCGCGAGCGTGCCGAGCTCGGCGGCGTGCGTGTGGCGCAACGACGCGAAGCCGCGGTCCACCAGCACGTCCTCGACGACGCCGACCTGGCCCACGCGCGGGGTCCCGAGCGTGAAGCCGACCGCGACCGCGCCGTCCTCGACGTCGGCCTCGCGCACGAGCTCCTCGGTGCGCGGGTCGGCCGCGCTGTACACGCACGCGACCTGCGCCCGCTCGTAGACCCGGCCCTTGTCCGCCGCGTACGCGTCGAACGACCCGTGCCAGTCCAGGTGGTCCTCGGCGACGTTGAGCACCGCGGCCGCCTGCGCCGACATCGAGTGCGTGAAGTGCAGCTGGAAGCTCGAGAGCTCGACCGCGAGCACGTCGAGCGTCGGGTCTGTCGCCGCGAGCACGACCGGCGTCCCGACGTTGCCGACGGCCGCCGCGTGCTCGCCGCCGGCACGCAGGACCGAGGCGAGCATCCCCACGGTCGTGGTCTTGCCGTTGGTGCCCGTGACGGCGAGCCACGGCGCGGGACCGCCGCCGCCCGCGCGGTCGACGCGGAGCTGCCACGCGAGCTCGACCTCGCTCCAGACGGGCACCCCGCGCTCGAGGGCGCCTGCCAGGAGCGGGTCGCTCGGCGGCCAGCCCGGCGAGGCGACCACGAGGTCGACCTCGTCGAGCCCCCCGCCCGCGACGAAGGCCGCGGAGTCGGACGCGTCGGCGTCGGCGGCGTGCCGGTCGACGGTGACGACGTGCGCCCCCGCGGCCGTCAGGACCTCGAGCGCGGCGCGCCCGGAGACCCCGAGCCCCGCGAGGACGACCCGGTGACGTGCGAGGTCCACTAGCCGGCCACCCACTCGCCGTAGAAGATGCCGACGCCGACGGCCACGAACAGCCCGGCGATGATCCAGAACCGGATGACGATCGTGACCTCGCCCCAGCCCGAGAGCTCGAAGTGGTGGTGCAGCGGCGCCATCTTGAACACGCGTTTGCCGGTCATCCGGAAGAAGCCGATCTGGATGACGTCGGACAGCACGACGAGCACGAACATCCCGCCGATGATCGCCGCGAGGATCTCGGTGCGGGAGAGGATCGACAGGCCGGCGAGCGCGCCGCCGAGCGCGAGCGAGCCGGTGTCGCCCATGAAGATCTTCGCGGGGCTCGCGTTCCACCACAGGAACCCGAAGCACGCCCCGGTGATCGCCGCGGCGACGACCGCGAGGTCGAGCGGGTCCCGTGCCTCGTAGCAGCGTGGCCCGGCGGTCGCGAGGAACTGGCAGCTCTGGTTGAACTGCCAGACGCCCACGAGCACGTACGCGCCGAAGACGATGAGCGAGACGCCCGTGGCCAGCCCGTCGAGCCCGTCGGTCAGGTTCACCGCGTTGGACCACGCCGTGATGAGGAAGTTGGCCCACAGCACGAAGAGGATGAGCCCGACGGTCGCGCCGGCGAACGCGAGGTCGATGTTCGTGTCGCGGATGAACGAGACCCGGGTCGACGCCGGCGTGCGGAACTGGTCATTCGGGAACTGCAGCGCGGCCACCGCGAACGTGATGCCGACGAGGCCCTGGCCGAGGATCTTGGGTTTCGCCTTGAGGCCCAGGCTGCGCTGCCGGGAGATCTTGATGAAGTCGTCGAGGAAGCCGACGGTGCCGAGCCCGGTCATGAGGAACAGCACGAGCACCGCGGACACGCTCGGCAGCTGCTGCGTCGCGATCAGGCCGCCGACCCAGCCGAGCAGCGTCGCGCCGATGATGACGACGCCGCCCATCGTCGGCGTCCCGCGCTTGGTGTAGTGCGCGGTCGGGCCGTCCTGCCGGATGAACTGGCCGTACTGCCGGCGGATCAGGAACCGGATGAACAGGGGCGTGCCCAGCAGCGCGACGAGCATCGACAGGCCGCCGGAGATCAGGACCGCTCTCACGGGGCGACCTCCTGGGGTGCGAGCAGCCGGTCGCCCAGCTGCCAGAGCCCGGACCCGTACGACGACTTCACGAGCACGACGTCGCCCGCGCGCAGCTCCTCGGCGAGGAACCGCTCAGCGGCGTCGACGTCGGGCACGACCACGACCTCGTCGCCCCACGAGCCCTCGCGCATCGCCCCGTCGGCGATCGCCTGCGCGCCCGCCCCGACCACGACGGTCAAGGCGACGTTGAGCCGCACGACCATGAGCCCGATCGCCTCGTGCTCCGCACGCGCGTCCGGGCCGAGCTCGAGCATCTCCCCGAGCACCGCGACCGAGCGCCGGTCCCTCCCGGCGAGCACCGCGAGGGCCTTGAGCGCGGCCCGCATCGAGTCCGGGTTGGCGTTGTAGGAGTCGTCGACGACCGTGACGCCGTCCGGGCGGTCGACGACGTGCATGCGGTGCGGGCTCAGCGCGTCGGCGGCGCTCAGCACCTGCGCGACGTGCTCGAGGGGCAGGCCGACCGCGAGCGAGGCGGCCGCCGCGGCGAGCGCGTTGTTGAGGTGGTGCTCCCCCACGAGCCGCAGCTGCACGGGCGCGCTCGCGTCGGTGCCGTCGGCGCCCGGGGCCACGAGCGTGAACGAGACGCGACCCGCGCGGTCGAGGCGGATGTCGGTCGCGCGGACGGTCGCGTCGGGCGTGCCGCCGAACGTCACGACGTCGCCGCTCGCGAGCTCGGCCATCGCCATGACGCGCTCGTCCTGCGCGTTGAGCACCGCGGTGCCGCCCGGCACGAGGCCCGCGACGAGCTCGGACTTGGCGCGGGCGACGGCCTCGATCCCGCCGAACTCGCCCAGGTGCGCCGAGCCGACGACGAGCACGACCGCGACGTCCGGGGGGGCGATGTCGGTCAGGTAGGTGAGGTGACCGATCCCGCTCGCGCCCATCTCGAGGACGAGGTAGCGCGTCTGCTCGTCGGCCCGCAGCACGGTCAGCGGCAGGCCGATCTCGTTGTTGAACGACTTCTCGGGCGCGACCGTCGGGCCCGCCGCACCGCAGAGCTGCGCGAGCAGGTCCTTGGTCGTGGTCTTGCCGACCGAGCCCGTCACCGCGACGACCTGGAGGCCCGAGCCCCCGGGCTCGACCGCGGCCTCGCGCAGCCGCACGAGCACGTCGCGCGCGAGGTCGCCGAGCGCCTTCTCGACGTCGGGGACGACGACGCACGGCAGCGCCTCTCCCCCGGGTCCGGTGAGCTCGCGCGCCGCGACGACGAGCGACGCGCCCGCGGCGACGGCGCCCGCCGCGAAGTCGTGGCCGTCGACGTGCTCCCCGGGCAGCGCCACGAAGAGCGAGCCCGGACCGACCTGGCGCGAGTCGACCACGACGGGGCCGGGCACGACGGTGCGGGGGTCGAGCGTGTCCGGGCGCAGCACGCCGCCGGTCGCGGCCGCGATGTCGGCCGCCGTGAGCGCGATCACGCGAGCAGCCCCTGGCTCTCGTGCCGCGCGGCCTGCGCCGCACGCAGCACGTCACGGTCGTTGTACCGGTGGAACACCCCGGCGATCTCCTGGGTGGGCTCGTGGCCCTTGCCGGTGATGATGATCGTGTCCTGGTCCGTCGCGAGGTCGAGGGCGTCGTGGATGGCCTGGGTCCTGCTGGTCGCCTCGTGCACGTCCGCGAGCGACGGACGCTCGGCGCGCACGCCGTCGAGGATCGCGGCGCGGATCGAGGCGGGGTCCTCCGAGCGCGGGTTCTCGTCGGTCACGACGAGCACGTCCGCGAGGCGCGCGGCCACCTCGCCCATGATCGGGCGCTTGCCGCGGTCGCGGTCGCCGTCCGACCCGAAGACGATCACGAGCCGCCCGGGGGTGATGGGGCGGACGGCCTCGAGCGCGAGCACCAGGGCGTCGGGCGTGTGGGCGTAGTCGACGAGCGCGAGCGGCGTGCCCGGGGCCCGCTCGATCACGCGCTCCATGCGGCCGGGGATCGCGTGCGAGTGGGCGACCGCGTCGACGGCCGTCGCGAGGTCGACGCCCGCGCGGTGCGCGAGCACGACGGCGAGCGCGGCGTTCGACACGTTGACCAGGCCGGGCAGCGGGCTCGCGGCGACATGCTCGGTGCCGTCGGGCCCGCGCAGCGTGAACGTGGAACCGACGCCGTCGAGCCCGATGTCCGCGCTCGTGACGGCCCAGTCCGCGCTCGCGGCGACGTCCGCGCCGACGTGCGTCGAGACGGTCTCCACGGGGATCCGCGCCTCGGCCGCGAGCCGCCGGCCCCACGCGTCGTCCACGACGACGACCCCGCGGCGCGCCTGTCCGGGCGCGAGCAGGCGGGCCTTGTCGCGGAAGTAGCCCTCCATGTCGCCGTGGAAGTCGAGGTGGTCGCGCTGCAGGTTCGTGAACCCCGCGACGTCGAGCTCGAGCCCGCCGACACGGCCGAGCGCGAGCGCGTGCGACGAGACCTCGGTGGTGACCGCCGTCGCCCCCTGCTCGCGGGCGAGCGCCAGGATCGCCTGCAGCACCGGCGCCTCGACGGTCGTGCGCGGGCTCTCGATCGCGTCGTCGCCGATCCGCAGCTCGACGGTGCCGAGCACGACCGTGCGCGCGTGCGCCGTGCGCAGCGCCGCGTCGACGAAGTACGTCGTGGTCGTCTTGCCGTTGGTCCCGGTGATGCCGACGCTCGCGAGCCCGGCGGCCGGGTGACCGTACGCCCAGGCGGCCACGGGGCCGGCGAGCGCCCGGGCGTCGGAGGTCACGAGCACGGGCACGGGCAGGCCGTCGGCCGCGTGAGCGAGGAGCTCCGCACCGGCCTCGTCGGTCAGCACCGCGACCGCGCCCTGCCCGACGGCCTGCCCGGCGTACGCGGCGCCGTGCACCTTCGCGCCGCTCAGGGCGACGAAGACGTCACCCGGGGCGGTGTCGGGGCTCGAGACGGTCACGCCCGTGAGGACGGCGTCAGGACTAGGGGCCGGGCCGCGTACCTCGAGCTCGAACGCGGCGACGAGGTCGACGACCCGGTGCGTGGCGGGATGCTCAGGGCGCAGCCGGCCCTGGGGGGACGTCATGGGGAGAATCTACCCCGGTCGGAGGCGCCCCAGCGGCGCGGCGGGAGTCCCCCGTCCGGTCGACGCGGGGCCTGCGGGCTCACTCCCACGTCGTCGGGAACAGCTCCGCGGGGACCCCCGACGGGGCCACGCCGAGCTCCTGGAGCGCGAAGCCCGCCACGTCGCTGAAGACCGGCGCCGCGACGGTGCCGCCCCACTCCGACGAGCGCGGGTCCTGCAGGAACACCCCGACGGCGACCCTCGGGTCGTCCGCCGGCGCCACGCCGATGAACGAGGCCGTGATGCCGTTCGGGTTGAACTTCTGCGCGGTCCCGGTCTTGCCCGCCACGCGGTAGCCCGGGATCGCGGCGTTGCCGCCGGTGCCCTCGTCGACCGCGCTCTCGAGCATCGTCAGCACGGTGTCGGCGGTCTGCGGCGAGACGACCTGGGTCGACGTGGGCGGCTCGGCCGCCGCGGGCGTGCCGTCGGCCGACGTCCAGCCCTTGATCAGGTGCGGCTCGACGCGCACGCCGTCGTTCGCGATCGTCGCGAACACCGACGTCGCCTGGAGCGCGGTCACCGAGACGCCCTGGCCGAACAGGACGGCGTACTTCGTGCGCCCGTCCCAGTCCTCGGCGGGGTGCAGCAGGCCCCTCGACTCGTTGGGCAGCTCGATGCCGAGCTGGGAGCCGAAGCCGAACTTCGCGAGGTAGTCGTGGCGCACCTGCTGCGGGATGTCCTGCCCGATCATCACCGTGCCCGTGTTCGACGACTCCGCGAGCACGCCCGTCGTCGTGAGCTTGAGACCGGCGTGCTCGTGCGAGTCCTTGAACGTCTGCTCGTTGGCGGTCGTGTACTGGTACGGGACCTCGTAGGGCGTCGTCGGCGTCGTCAGGCCGAGCTCGAGCGCCGCGGCCATCGTCACGACCTTCGCGGTCGAGCCGGGCTCGAAGACGTCCGAGATCGCGCTCGAGCCGCGCAGGTTGCCCGCCGCGGGCTGGTTCGGGTCGACCGCCCCCGAGTCGGCGAGCGCGAGCAGCTCCCCCGTCCGCGGGTCGAGGACGACGATGACCCCCGAGCTCGCGCCCGTCTCGGCCACCCGGGCGTCGATCGCCTCCTGGGCGTAGAACTGGAGGTCGTTGAGCAGCGTGAGCTGCACGCTGTCGCCGGCCTGCGGGCTCGTCCCGTCCTGGAAGCCGCCCGGGATCTCCTGACCGAGGCGCCCGCGCTCCCACACCGCGAGACCCGGCGTCCCGGCGAGCCGGTCGTCGAGCAGGGCCTCGAGCCCCGACGCGCCCTGCCCCTCGCGGTTGACCCAGCCGAGCAGGTTCCCCGCGACGATGCCGTTCGGGTACACGCGCTTGGGCGTCGGGTCAAAGCCGATCGAGTAGATCTTGAGGTCGCGGATCGCGCGGACCTGCGCCGGCAGCACGTCGCGCTGCACGACCTTGTACTTGGCGTCGCCCGTGAGCACCGCGCCGAGCTCGGCCGGGTTCATGCCGAGGATCGGGGCGATCCTCGCGGCGGCGCCCGCCGGTCCCGCGACGAGCGGGTCGCTGCCCTTGAGCTCCCACTCGGCGAGCTCGCGCTGGTTGACGTGCATGGTGTAGCGCTCGACCGACGTCGCGAGCGGCTTGCCGTTCGCGTCCGTGATCTGGCCGCGCGCCGCGATGAGCTCGGCGTACGACAGCCGCTCCTCGAGCGCCTTCGCCGCGATGGCCTCGCCCTGGAAGCCCTGGATGTACACGAGCCGCCCGGCGAAGACCGTGAGCAGCACGAGGACGAGCACCGTGAGCACGGCCTGGCGGCGGTGCGGGTCCGCGGGCTCGCGCGGCGGGGCGGGGGGTGGCGGGACGCGGCGGGCGGGAACCCGGACGCCCTCCGACGGGACGAGCCCGCGGCGCACGGTGGTGCGTCCGGCCGGGCCGGGGCGCAGCACGCGCTCACCCGCCGGCGGCGTGCGCGTGGACGACGACGCACGCGGGGCGGGCGCGCGGAGCGGCGCGACCCCGGGGGTCGTGGCTCGTCCGGAGGTGCGCGGCACCGACGTCCGCGGCGCCGGGTCGTCCGGACGAGCGGTGCGCGGGGCGCTGGTGGTCCTGCTCGCGGCGAGCGGCGTCGCGCGACCGGTGGAGGTGCGCGGGGCGGAGGCGCGGGCGGCGGAGGTGCGGGCAGCGCCGGCGCGCGCGCGTCGTCCCGGGGCTGCCCGAGGCGCAGCAGATGATCGACCACTACGGCGAGCACCGGCACGACGTCGAGCAC
>NZ_JBFTER010000135.1:0-11658 GCF_047229345.1 Cellulomonas jepli
ATACGTCATAAATGTGACGGTTTCGTGGGGTCGGAGATGTGTATTAGTGACTGTAGCAGCCGGCGCGGCAGCGGCGGGAGCCGCGGGAGCGGCCGGGGCCGGTGCTGCCGGACGTGCGGGTGCCGGGGCGGCGGGTGCCGCAGGGGCGGGGCTCGGAGCAGCAGCGGCCGGGGCCGGGGCTGCCGGGGCGGCAGCCGCGGGGGTCGGTGCAGCGGCCGGCTTCGGCGCCGCAGGGCGGGCCGGTGCCGGAGCGGGCGCTGAGCCACCCACGGGGTAGAGGTCGCGCAGCTTGCGCACGACGGGCGGCTCGATCGTCGAGGACGCCGAGCGGACGAACTCCCCGAGGTCGCCCAGCTTGGTCATGATGGTCTTGCTTTCCACACCAAGCTCTTTGGCGAGCTCGTAGACGCGGACCTTGGCCACATCTCTCCTGTCTCGGTCCGCCCAGGAGAGGGTCGGACCGTCGTTAGTGCGAGGTACTCATCGCTGGGTACTCATCGGTGCGTGCTCATCGGGCAGCCATCGGCTTGTCAAACCCGCTTCCCATGTCGACGGTTCGGTGCTCCCGGGTTCGGGACCCGGTCGCTGGTTCCCCTCAGCCGCGCTCGAGATGCTCGCGCACCGGTGCGACGTCCAGCGGACCTGCATGACGCAGGGCCCGCGGGAACGCCCGACGGCGCTCGGCAAGCTCGAGGCAGTGAGGCTCGGGGTGCAGCCACGCCCCCCGGCCCGGCATCCGACGACCGACGTCGACGACCACTGCGGGTTCCCCCGCGGTGCCCGTCCCGACGACCGTCCTCAGCAGGACCGACCTCGGGCCGGTCGACCGGCACCCCACGCACGTGCGGAGCGGGCCCATGCCGGACACCGGAAGGGCGTCAGGGGGTCGCCTGCTCGGCGCGGAGAACCGGGCATCCAGCCCAGCCTCCGGAAGTCTACCGCGCCTCGTCACCGCGTGGGACCGGAGCCGGCTCCCCGCTGCGTCTCGCCGCGGGCCGGCTCGTCCCGGCGACCGTCCGCAGGCCCGCCGGCCGGGGCCCCGGCCGCGCCCTCGGCGTCGGAGCGGATGTCGATGCGCCAGCCCGTGAGCTTGGCGGCCAGGCGGGCGTTCTGGCCCTCCTTGCCGATCGCGAGCGACAGCTGGTAGTCCGGCACCACGACGCGCGCGGCACGCGCGACCGGGTCGACGACCGTGACGGACAGCACACGCGCGGGCGACAGCGCGTGCGCGACCATCTCGGCCGGGTCGTCGGAGTGGTCGACGATGTCGATCTTCTCGCCGTGCAGCTCCGCCATGACGGCCCGCACGCGCGCGCCGAGCGGCCCGATGCACGCGCCCTTGGCGTTGAGGCCCGCCACGCGCCCCCGCACGGCGACCTTGGTGCGGTGACCCGCCTCGCGGGCGATCGCGGTGATCTCGACCGAGCCGTCGGCGACCTCCGGGACCTCCATCGCGAAGAGCTGGCGCACGAGGTTGGGGTGCGTGCGCGAGAGCGTGATCTGCGGACCCTTCGGCCCGCGCGCGACCTCGAGCACGAGCGAGCGCAGCCGCTCCCCGTGCACGTACTGCTCGGTCGGGACCTGCTCGTGCGCGGGCAGGACCGCCTCGGTCCCCCCGACGTCGACGAGGACGACGCGCGGGTCGCGACCCTGCTGGATCACGCCGCCGAGCACCTCGCCCTCCTTGCCGCGGAACGCGCCGAGCACCTGGTCGTCCTCGGCGTCGCGCAGGCGCTGCACGATGACCTGGCGCGCGGTCGCCGTGGCGATGCGCCCGAAGCCCTGCGGGGTGTCGTCGAACTCGGGGCCGGGAGCCGGTGGCGGCACCGCGACGCCGTCCTCCGCGGGCGCGGGCGCCGGCTGCTGCTCGCGCGCCCACACCGTCACGTGGCCGGTCTTGCGGTCCAGCTCGACCCGGGCGGTCGCGTGCGCACCGGGGGTGCGGTGGTAGGCGGACAGCAGCGCCTGCTCGATCGCGGACACGAGCACGCCGAGACTGATGTCCCGCTCGCGCTCGAGCATCCGCAGGGCGGCCATGTCGATGTCCACGTCAGCTCTCCTCTGTGGCCGGTGCACCGGCGTCGGGGTCGGCGGCGTCGGTTCCCGAGCCGTCCGGGTCGAAGTCGTCCGCGTCGTCGAGGTCGTCGACGTCGTCGGTGTCGTCGGTGTCGGTGCCCGCCGCGTCGTCCACGTCGTCGCCGAACAGCTCGGCGTCGGTCCCGTGCGCGAGGCGGGCGAGCTCGACCTCGACGTGCGCGTCGCGCACGCGGTCGAGCGTGATGTCCTGGGGCGGGGCGGCGACGGGCTTGCGGCCCTTGACGCTCACGGGCTCGGGGACGACATGCAGCACCGTCGCCGGGCCCACGCCCTCGACCGAGACCAGGCGTCCCGTCACGGGCTCGCCATCGCGCAGCCGCACCGTCACGAGCCGCCCGCGGGCGCGGGCGAAGTGCCGGCGCTCGGTCAACGGGCGGGAGACGCCCGGGCTCGAGACCTCGAGGGTGCTCTCCCCCGGGATCACGTCGTCGAGGGCGGCCGAGATGTCCCGCGAGACGTCCGCGATGCGGTCGAGACCCAGGCCGCCGGTCTCGTCCTCGTGGAGGTCGAGCACCACGCTCACGACGGTCCTCGCGCCGACCCGCGTGACCTCGAGCTCCTCGAGGTGCAGGCCGGCCCCGCTCACGACCGGTTCGATGACGTCCCGGACGCGGTTCGTCGGTGCTGGCGAGGACATGGTCGCCTCCTGTCGGCTCCGGCGGGTCACCCTGACGCGCCCCTCCGGACTGCCGACCCTGTGATGTTGTGGCGCCCAGCCTAACGACTCGGCGCGACCCGCCCGACCGCACGCACCACCGCCGTGCGAGCGCCGCGCCCGTGGGAGGATCGCGGGCGATGAGTGCCACCTGCCTCGCGGAGCCGTCCGCGCCCACCGTCCCGCCCGGGAGCGGCGCTCGCGCACCGCGGGCCGGCGCACACGCACCGGGCCCCTCCGCCCGCCTGGTGGTCGCCCTGCTCGCCACGGTCCTCGCGCTCGCGGGCTGCGGCCTGCGCCTCGAGACCCCGCCGCCCGAGCCGCTCGTCCCCGACGCGGTCGAGCTCGTCCGCAGCCGGACCGTGGACGACGCCCTGGCCCTCGCGGCCGGGGCGACGGACCTCGTGGCGGCCAGGGCGGCCGCGGCCGCGCCCGACGACGCGCTCACGCCGGTGCTCGCCGACGTGACCGCGTTCTCGACCGCGCACGCCGAGCAGCTGGGCGGCGTCTACGACTCGGGGCTGCCCACGCCCTCGCCGACGCCCGCCGCGACCCCGACCCGCACGCCCGTCGCGGACGCCGCCGCCCTCCTCGAGCTGGTCGCGACCGCGGCCGGAACCGCGCGCACCGACGCCGACGCCGTCGAGGACGGCCAGCTGGCCCGGCTGCTCGGATCCGTCGCCACCGCACGCGCGAGCCTGCGCGACCGGCTCGGTGCCGCGACCGGCGTGACCCCGCCCGAGCCCGTGGACCCCGCTCCGAGCCCGGCCGCGTCGGTCCAGCCGGGCCCGCTCCCGCCCGAGACGTACGCCGACCTCGTGGTCGCCGAGGACGAGGTCGGGTACGCGTACGAGGTCATCGCCGCGAAGCTCGCCGGGGACGCGCGGGCGGCCGCGCAGGCCGACGCGGCGGCGCACCGCGGCCGGGCCGAGGCGTGGGCGCGCGAGTCCGGCGTCGACGGCACCGCGATCGACCCCCGCCGCACGGCGTACGCCCTGCCCGGCGGCATCGACGACCCCGCGGTCGCGGCCGAGCTCGGGCGCACGCTCGAGCTGCGGCTGACCGTCGCCTACGCGAGCGCGGTCGCGGTCGCCCCCGCCGGCTCCCGGGTCGCGGTGCTCGAGGCGCTGCGGACCGCCGACGCGGAGGCCGTGGCGCACGGCGCTCCCCCGGTCGCGTTCCCGGGGCTCCCCGAGCAGCAGCCGGGTGCGGACGTGGCGCCCGACGCCGGCCCGGCCGAGCCCGCGGGTGGCGCGGACGGCTGACCGAGCGCGGCGTCACCACCGCCGCCCGCAGCACGCAACCAGCCGCCCGGGCGGCCGCTGGTCGACGGCCGCCCGGCTCGACGAGCGGCCCCTCAGCCCGCGATCAGGTCGTCCACGAGCTCGGCGACGCGGTCCACGGCCTCCGAGACCGGGACCTGCTCGGCCTGCGGCCCGCCCTCGACCACCACGCGGGGCCGGACCTCGACGACCCCCTCGGCCAGCCCGCGCCCGACGACGACCACGAGCGGCACGCCGAACAGCTCGGCGTCGGCGAACTTCACGCCCGGCGAGACCTTCGGCCGGTCGTCGTAGAGCACCTCGATGCCGCGTGCGGACAGCGTCGTGGCGAGGGACTCGGCGGCCTCGAAGACCGCGGGGTCCTTGCCGGTCGCGACGACGTGCACGTGAGCGGGGGCGACGCCGGCCGGCCACGCGAGCCCGCGCTCGTCGTGGTTCGCCTCCGCGAGGGCCGCGAGCACCCGCGTGACGCCGATCCCGTAGGAGCCCATCGTCACGACGACGGCCTTGCCGTTCTCGTTCAGCACCGTGAGGCCGAGCGCCTGGGCGTACTTGCGACCCAGGGCGAAGATGTGGCCGATCTCGATGCCGCGCGCGAGCTCGAGCGGGCCCGAGCCGTCCGGCGCCGGGTCGCCGGCGCGCACCTCGGCGGCCTCGATCGTCCCGTCCGCGGTGAAGTCCCGGCCCGCGACGAGGTCGAACACGTGGCGCCCCGGCTCGTTCGCGCCCGTGATCCAGCGCGTGCCCGGCACGACGCGCGGGTCCAGGAGGTAGCGCAGGCTCGTGCGCGTCTCGTCGTCCGCCGCCTGGCCCGTGGGGTTGGGGCCGAGCACGGCCGGGCCGAGGTAGCCCTTGACGATCTCGGGGCGCGCGGCGAAGTCCGCCTCGCCGGCGGGCTCGACCTCGGCCGGCGACACGGCCGCCTCGAGGCGCTTGAGGTCGACCTCGCGGTCACCGGGCAGCCCGACGACGACGAGCTCCCGCTCGCCCGTGGGGTGGACGAGCGCGAGCACGACGTTCTTCAGCGTGTCGGCGGCCGTCCAGGCACGGTCGGGGCGCGCGAACCGCTCGTTCGCGAGGGCGACCAGCGTGTCGATCGTCGGGGTGTCGGGGGTGTCTTCGACGTGCGCGGCCGGTGCGTCGTCGAACGGCACGGCCTCGGGGACGACGGTGGTGACGGCCTCGACGTTCGCCGCGTAGCCGCCCGCCGAGCGCACGAACGTGTCCTCGCCGATCGCGGTCGGCGTGAGGAACTCCTCGCTGCGCGATCCGCCCATGGCGCCCGACGTCGCGGCGACGATGACGTACTCGAGCCCGAGGCGCGTGAAGATCCGCTCGTAGGCGTCGCGCTGGCGCTGGTAGGAGGCCGCGAGGCCCTCGTCGTCGACGTCGAACGAGTACGCGTCCTTCATGATGAACTCGCGGCCGCGGATCAGGCCGGCGCGCGGGCGGGCCTCGTCGCGGTACTTGGTCTGGACCTGGAACAGCGCGAGCGGCAGGTCCTTGTACGAGGAGTACAGGTCCTTCACGAGCAGCGTGAACAGCTCCTCGTGCGTCGGCGCGAGCAGGTAGTCCGCGCCCTTGCGGTCCTTGAGCCGGAAGATGTTGGGGCCGTACTCGGTCCACCGGCCCGTCGCCTCGTACGGCTCGCGGGGCAGCAGCGCCGGGAAGTGGACCTCCTGCGCGCCCGCGGCGGCCATCTCCTCGCGGACGACGGCCTCGACCTTGGCGAGCACGCGCAGGCCCAGCGGGAGCCACGTGTAGATGCCCGGGGCGGCCCGGCGGATGTACCCGGCGCGCACGAGCAGGCGGTGGCTCGCCACCTCGGCGTCGACCGGGTCCTCTCGCAGGGTGCGGACGAACAGCGAGGACAGGCGCAGCAGCATGGCGCAGAGCCTAGTGCGTGCTCCACGATGGACCCGTGCCGGAGCTGCCCGAGGTCGACGCGCTCGCCTCCTTCCTGCGTGACCGCGTCGTCGGGCGCGCCGTGACCGGGGCCGACGTCGGGGCGATCAGCGCGCTCAAGACCTTCTCCCCCGGCCCTTCGGACCTCGTCGGGCGCACCGTCGTCGGCGTCGAGCGGCACGGGAAGTGGATCGACCTGGCCGTGGGCGACGAGCCGGGGCTGCACCTCGTGCTGCACCTCGCGCGCGCGGGCTGGCTGCGGTGGTACGACGCGGTGCCGAAGACCGCCGTCAAGCCGGGTCGCTCGCCGATCGCGCTGCGCGTGCGCTTCGACGACGGGAGCGGGTTCGACCTCACCGAGGCCGGCACCCGCAAGCGTCTCGCGGTCTACGTCGTGACGGACCCGCAGGAGGTCCCGCAGGTCGCGACCCTCGGCGTCGAGCCGCTCTCCGCGGAGTTCACCGAGACGCGGCTGCGCGAGCTCCTCGCGGCGCGCAACCAGCAGGTCAAGGGCCTCCTGCGCGACCAGGGCACCATCGCCGGCATCGGGAACGCCTACTCCGACGAGATCCTGCACGCCGCCCGGCTCAGCCCGTTCACGCCGACGCGCTCGTTCGACGAGGACCGCACCGCGACGCTCTACCGTGCCGTCGTCGACGTGCTGACCGAGGCCGTCGGCGCCGCCGCCGGCAAGCCCGCCGCGGAGCTCAAGGACGCCAAGCGCCGCGGGATGCGCGTGCACGGCCGCACCGGGGAGCCGTGCCCGGGCTGGGACGGGGTGCCGTGCGGCGACACCGTGCACGAGGTGTCGTTCGCGGACTCGTCGCTGCAGTACTGCCCCACGTGCCAGACGGGCGGCCAGCCGCTGGCCGACCGTCGGATGTCCCGCCTGCTCCGCTGAGGGTTCGCACTCGGTACGCGCGCGACGGAGCGGTCCGCCCCAGCCCGCGTGCGGGCCCGCGGTGCGGTCAGAAGAGCACCGTCGCGTACGTCCCGACCTGCCGGAACCCCACGGACCGGTACGCCGCGAGCGCCCGGGCGTTGTAGTGGTTCGCGTAGAGGCTCACCACGGGCGCCACGTCCCGGCGGGTCGCGGCGACCACCGCCGCCATGCCCGGCTCGGACAGCCCGAGCCCGCGGTGCGACGGGCTGACCCACACGCCCTGGACCTGCGCGACCCCGCCGGCGACCGCACCGAGCTCGGCCTTGAACACGACCCCGGGGCCGCCGTCGGGCGCGACGCCGTCCTCGATGCGCACGAACGAGCGCCCGTCGGCGATCAGGCTCCGCACACGCGCCTCGTACGGGCCGTCCGTGCCGGAGACGGGCGAGTACCCGACCTCCTCCACGAACATCCGCACGCACGCGGGCAGGACGAGCGGGTACTCCCCGGGGTGCGAGCGGCGCACCGCGGGGTCGGGGGCCAGCACCGGGTCGTCGTCGAGCACCATCGACGGCTGGTCGGCGCGCACCTCGCGCGCCCGCGGCCACTCGTCGGCGAGCCGGTCCCACAGGCCCAGCACCGCGGGGGCCTCGCCGACGATCGACGAGCACCGGCGCCCGTGCCGCGACGCGAGCGCGGCGAAGCCGTCGAGCGCGTCCTCCGCGGCGTCCTCGACGGGGACGACCGGGACCAGGTTGGCACCGGCCCAGCAGACCGCGAGCAGCTCCCCCGCCCGCTCGTAGCCCCACAGCTGGCCACCGGTCGAGCGCAGGCCCGACCGCGCGGCCGACTCGAGCCGCGCCGTGGCGAGCACCGAGGCGACCGGGTCGAGCGCGCACACCGCGAGGGCCGCCGCGACGTCCGCGTCGCCCAGGAGGCGCCCACCGGCGACCTGACGGTCCTGCGTGGCCCAGCGCCCACGTCCCATGGCAGCGATTCTGCCCCACGTCCCGGCGGCGCGCCGGGCCGGACGCAGCTCCGCGCCGAGCTCGGGTCGACCGGTCCTCAGCCGACCGTCACGACCGTCGGTCCGCCTGCTCCGTCGACCGGCTCCATGGAGTCCGCGAGGCGCATGGCCTCCTCGATGAGCGTCTCGACGATCATCGCCTCGGGCACGGTCTTGATGACCTCGCCGCGCACGAAGATCTGGCCCTTGCCGTTGCCCGACGCGACACCGAGGTCCGCCTCGCGTGCCTCGCCGGGACCGTTGACGACGCAGCCCATGACCGCGACCCGCAGCGGGACCTCGAGGCCCTCCAGGCCGGCGGTCACCTTCTCGGCGAGCGTGTACACGTCCACCTGCGCGCGCCCGCACGACGGGCACGAGACGATCTCGAGCTTGCGGGGACGCAGGTTGAGCGACTGCAGGATCTGGATGCCGACCTTGACCTCCTCGACGGGAGGCGCGGACAGCGAGACGCGGATCGTGTCGCCGATGCCCTTGCTGAGCAGCGCGCCGAACGCGGTCGCCGACTTGATCGTGCCCTGGAACGCCGGGCCGGCCTCGGTCACGCCGAGGTGCAGCGGCCAGTCCCCGCGCTCGGACAGCATCTCGTAGGCGCGGACCATGATCACGGGGTCGTTGTGCTTGACCGAGATCTTGAAGTCGTGGAAGCCGTGCTCCTCGAACAGCGACGCCTCCCAGACCGCGGACTCGACGAGCGCCTCGGGCGTCGCCTTGCCGTACTTGGCCAGCAGGCGCGGGTCGAGCGAGCCCGCGTTGACGCCGATCCGGATCGAGACCCCGGCGTCCGTCGCGGCGCGCGCGATCTCCTTGACCTGGTCGTCGAACTTGCGGATGTTGCCCGGGTTCACGCGCACGGCCGCGCACCCGGCGTCGATCGCCGCGAACACGTACTTGGGCTGGAAGTGGATGTCGGCGATGACCGGGATCTGCGACTTGCGCGCGATCGCGGGCAGCGCGTCGGCGTCGTCCTGGCTCGGGACCGCGACGCGCACGATGTCGCAGCCGGACGCGGTCAGCGCGGCGATCTGCTGGAGCGTCGCGTTGATGTCCGTCGTCGGGGTCGTGCACATCGACTGGACGCTGACCGGGGCGTCGCCGCCGACCGCGACCTTGCCGACGTTGATCTTGCGCGTCTTGCGACGGGGGGCCAGCACCGGGGCGGGGGCCTCCGGCATGCCGAGGTTGAGGGGGATGCTCACCGTCCCATTGTCCCACCCGCAGCCGCCGGGCGTGCCCGGGAGTGACCACTCTCACCAGACCCACTCGCGACCCGCACAGACGTCACGCGCGGGGCCGCCGCTCGACGCTCAGCCGAGCGTGATCGGCTTGAACAGGTCGGCGTAGACGAGCAGGAGACCCAGCCCCGCGAGCAGCACGAAGACCCCGTACGCGAGCGGCACGAGACGAGCCGTGTCGAAGGGACCGGGTCGTGGGAGCCCGCGCAGGCGCGCGACCTGACGTCGGGTGCCCTCCCACAGCGCACCGACGACATGGCCGCCGTCGAGGGGCAGGAGCGGGATGAGGTTGAACGCGAACAGCGCCACGTTCAGGGACGCGATCAGGCTCAGCAGCGACTGGAACTGCTCCGTGACCGAGTACTCCTCGCTCGCCGCGATCTCCCCGGCGAACCGACCGATCCCCACCACGCCGACGAGCCCCTCGCGGTCGCGCGGCTCGGACGTGAAGGCCGACTCCGCGAGCCCCGCGACGTGCTGCGGCAGTCGAGCGATCACGCCGAACGTCCGCCAGGTCGCGTCCGCGACGAACGCGGGCGCCGCCGTGAGCGGCTGCCGGACGAGCTCGCTCCCCGGCGTCATGCCGAGGAAGCCCACCCGCGCGGTCCGGGGCTCGCCGTCGGCGCCGAGGACGACCTGGCCCTCCTCGTCGAGGACGGGACGCTCAGCGGTGATCGGCGTGATGGCCGTCGTCACGAGCGCGCCGTCGCGCTCGACCACGAGCTCGACCTCGTCGCCCCCCGAGGCGCGGATGAGCGTCTGGAGCTGGGTCCACTCCTCGACCTCCACCCCGTCGAACGAGACCACCCGGTCGCCGGGTCGCAGACCGGCCGCCGCGGCCGGCGCCGGCGTGTCGTCCGGGGTGCAGCTGCGGTCCGCGTCCTCGCTCGCCGGGATGACGCACGTGCTGATCGCATCGAGGGTCGTGCTCGACGTCGGCAGCCCGATGCCGGACAGCAGGACCGCGAACAGCCCGACCGCGATGAGCAGGTTCATGAACGGGCCGCCGAGCATCACCACGAGCTTCTTGGGCGCCGAGAGCCGGTAGAACGCCCGCGCGTCCTCGCCGGGCAGGATCTCCGCCGCGCTCACCTCGCGGGCGTCTGCGGCGACCCGGCCGAAGAAGCCGCGCGGCGTGGGGTTCCCGACGGCCTCGGCAGGCGGGTACATCCCGACGAGGCGCACGAAGCCCCCGAGCGGGATCGCCTTGATCCCGTACTCGGTCTCGCCGCGCACGCGCGACCACAGGGTGGGCCCGAAGCCGACCATGTAGTGGCTGACCCGCACGCCGAAGCGCTTCGCGGGCACCATGTGCCCGACCTCGTGCAGCGCGATCGACACGAGCACGCCGACCACGAGCACGAGCACACCGACCAGGTACTCCATGACAGCTCCGCTCCCGTTCCGGTCCGGTCGACCGCCCGTCCCGGGACCATCATCCCCCGCCCTCGCCGGTGACCGGGCCGCCGGACCGGCAGATCACCCTCGCGGCGGCCCTCCGCGAGGAACGGCGCAGCCGGCGTCGGCTCTCGGGGTCCGGCAGCGCGGCGACCGGCGCCGGTCGTGACAGGTCCCGGCCCCGCGCGGGCGGGCGACGCGCTCGCTAGGGTCGCGCCATGAGTGCGCCCGCCGGACGCCCGACCCACCCGCCCCGCCTCCCGGGAGCCGTGTGGTGACGGCATCACCGCTGCCCCTTCCCGTGTGGGCCGCCGGGACGCACCGCGGCACGCAGGACGACGACGGGCTCGACGGGGACACCCGTGCGGACGTCGTGGTGGTGGGCGCCGGGGCCGCTGGCCTGTGGACCGCGTACTCCCTCGTCGAGGCGGACCCGGCCCTCGACGTCCTCGTGCTCGAGCAGGGACGGGTCCCCGACGGAGGGAGCGCACGAGGTCTGGGCGCGTGCTCCGCGGCGCTCGCGGTGAGCGCCGACGACATCGCCCGCAGCCACGGGCCGGACGCCGCCCGCAACCTGCGGGCCGCGATGCGTGACGCGGTCGTCGAGGTCGGGGGCGTCGCGGCCGCCGAGGAGATCGAGTGCGGGTTCACGTACGCCGGTGCGGTGACGGTCGCGCGGACGCTGCCCCAGCTCGCGCGCGTGCGGGCCCGCACGGCTCGTGCCGGCGCGTGGGGCGACGAGGAGCACCTCCTGGCCCCCGACGCGGTCGCCGAGCACGTCGCGGCTCCCGGGGTGCTCGGCGGGTCGTGGACGCCGGACAGCGCGCAGCTCGACCCGGCGCGCCTGCTGCGCGGGCTCGCGGACGTCCTCGTCGCACGCGGCGTCCGCCTGGTCGAGGGCACCCGTGCGCTCAGGGTCTCGCCCGGCGCCGTCGTCACGGAGCACGGGACGGTGCGGACGCGCGTCGTCCTCCGGGCGACGGGCGCGTGGACCCCGTCGATCGCGGGGGTCGACCGTGCGGTCGCGGCGGCCGCCCTCGACCTCGTGGCGACGGAGCCGCTCGGGGACGGGCGCTGGGAGGCCGTCGGGCTCGCGCGCGGTCAGGGGCTCGCGGACGCCGCGCACGACCGGCTCGAGGTCGGCCGTACCGAGGACGGCCGGCTCGTGGCAGCGC
>NZ_JBFTER010000136.1:0-11646 GCF_047229345.1 Cellulomonas jepli
GCGTGCCGCCGCGCGCGCTCTCGGCGCCGACCGCCCGGCCCGCGCCGGCCGACGGGGGCGGGCGCGGGGTGTAGTCCTGCACGAAGAACCCGCGCCAGCGCCCGCCGCACGAGGACGTCCAGCCGACCTCGTCGCGCTCCGACGTCAGCCGGACCTCGACGCCCGGCGCCGCACTGTCGTGGACCAGCACCGTCGTCCGCCCGGTCACGCGG
Organism: Cellulomonas jepli; assembly: GCF_047229345.1. NCBI lineage: Bacteria > Bacillati > Actinomycetota > Actinomycetes > Micrococcales > Cellulomonadaceae > Cellulomonas > Cellulomonas jepli. Next base: position 213 of record NZ_JBFTER010000136.1, read on the forward strand.
TCGTGCTCGAACCCGTACGCCACGACCTGGTGGTTCTCGCCGGCGGTCGCGAGCGAGCGGGCCCGCACGAGCGCGAGCGGCACCGGGTGACCCGCCCGCAGCGCCTCGACGAGCCGCGGGAGCTCGCCCTCGGTGCACCAGCGGTGGACGCCCGCGTAGAGCCACGTCGCGTGGTCCGGGTGCGCCGACCACTCGGCGAAGCGCGCGGCCGACGGCACCCGGAACGAGTCGTCGGTCCGCGCCCGCAGGTGCTCGGTGAGCGGGTGGCCGTCGGGCGGCACGTCGTCGGGCACGGGGGCCGACGGCTCCGAGGCCGGCACCGGCACGCCCGCGTACCAGTGGTCGAGCGCCGCGAAGGCCATGCCGCCGCACAGCCCGCACACCGCGACGTCCCCGACACCGGGCAGGGTCGCGACCACGCCCGCGAACGCGTCCGGGAACGAGAAGCCGTCGCGGTCGGGACGGAAGTCGACGAGCGCGTACCCGGTCCGGGTCCCCGACGCCCAGGCGCGGCGCCCGTCGGGCCGCTCGAGCACGAGGTCCCCGTCGTCGAGCAGCGCGAGCTCCGCACCGGGGGTGCCTGCCGTCCCGGAGGTCCACAGCACGTATCCGTCGGGGCGGCGCACCACGAGCTCGCCGTCCTCCTGCAGGTGCGCGACCGAGCCGGGGCTGCCCGCGGTCGCGCTGTCCCACAGGTGCGCGCGCCGGCCGCTCGCGAAGTACTCGTACAGCACCAGGTTCCCGTCGGCCTGCATCGTCAGGAGCGTGCGCCGGTTCGCCGAGGCGAGCGCCTGCCCGTCCCGCAGCGCCGCGCCGGGACGCAGTCGTCGCTCCACGTGGACCCCCTCGGGTGGACGTCGTCGGTCCGTGCGGAGACGGCCCGGGCGGACCGTGCGGTGACGGTCCTGTGGGGGAGGACGCGCGCGCCGGGGTGCTGATACGCGGGTCGGTCCGGGGCCCCTCGGCCCGCGTCGGTGGCCACGCCGTGCACCGTCCCGTTCCGTCCCGGCGCCGCGTGCGCCACGATGTCGGGATGCGTCGACCCGGCACGCCCGAGCCCGGTGGCCGGTCCGTGCCCGCGCTGGTCCTCACCGCGCTGGTCCTCGCCGCGACGGCCGCGTGCTCGGCACCCGGCGACGCGTCGCCCGCCCGCCCGACCGCCACGTCCACGCCGACGGCCTCGGCGGCACCGTTGCCGCAGGACGTGCTGGCGGGGCTGCGCGTCGAGGTGCGCCAGAGCCGCACGGAGCGGGCCGCGCGCGTCGTGCAGGTCGCGGTGCACAACGACGGGACGACCGACCTCGAGGTCGTCGAGGCCCGGCTCGCGAGCCCCACGGTCGAGGGGGTCGCCGTGAGCGAGGACGGGCGGCGCGCACCCGCGGGGACCCGCCGGGACGTGCCGGTCGCGCTCGGCGACCCGGTGTGCGACGCGGGGGTGGCAGCGACGGCGGGCGGTGGCGCGCCGGCGGACGCGGACGACGAGACCGGGAGCTCGAGCGCGGCGAGCGGCGCGGGAGGCGCGGCGGCCGCGGCGGACGCGGGCGCGGTGACGGTCCGGCTCGAGGTCGTCGATGCCGCCGGTCGGCGCGGGACGCTCGAGGTGAGCCCGGAGGACCCGAACGGGCACCTGGCGCGGATCCACGGGGAGGACTGCGCGGCGGTCGCCGTCGTGCGGGGAGCCACGCTCGCGCTCGGTCCGCGCCTCGCGACGCGCCAGGAGCCCGACGGGCGCTGGGTCGGGACGGTCGAGCTCACCCTCACGCCGCGCCCGGGCGGTCCGGAGGTCGTGGTCGACGCGGTCGAGCGGACGGTCCTGCTCGACCCCGCGGCGGGCGGCCCGCAGTGGACCGCGGCGCTGTCGACCGCCCCGGACGGCGCGCGCACGGTCGGCCTCGACGTCGTGCCCGCGCGCTGCGACCCGCACGCCGTCGCGGAGGACAAGCGCGGCACGGCGTTCGGGGTGCGCGCGCACGTCGACGGTGTCGCGCAGCCGGTGTTCCACGTGACGGCGGACGACGCGCTGCGCGGCCTCGTGCACGACTTCGTCGCGCTGGCGTGCGGGTGGCCCGCGTCCTGACCCGCACCTCGGAGAGCGTTCTCTGGCGCGTGCTAGCGTCCCCGCATGGCCGACCCCGCCACGTCCGCCGCGCGCCCGACGCTCGAGGACGTCGCCCGTGTCGCCGGCGTCTCCCGGGCCACCGTGTCCCGCGTCGTCAACGGCCGCCCGGACGTCGCCGAGCACCTCCAGGAGCTCGTGCGGGAGGCGATCGCCCGCACCGGCTACGTCCCGAACCGCGCCGCGCGCTCGCTGGTGACCCGGCGCTCGGGGCTCGTCGTCGTCGCGGTCGCGGGGGCGGCGACGCCCGACGGCCCGCCGGACGAGGTCGACTTCCACGACCCGTTCGTGGGCCGCGCGGTCGGCGGGATCCTGCGCGCGCTGCGCCCCCGCGACGTCGACCCCGTCCTCATGCTCGCCGAGACGGACTCCGACCGGGCCCGGGTGCTCGGGCACCTGCAGCAGGGCCACGCCGACGGGGCGCTGCTCGTCTCGACCCGCCCCGACGACCCGCTCGCGCTGCTGCTCGTCGCGGCCGGCGTGCCGTCCGTGATCTTCGCGCACCCCGCCGCGCCGCTCCCCGTCAGCTTCGTCGACGTGGGGAACCGGGAGGGCGGTGCGCTCGCGGCCGAGCACCTCGTCGCACGGGGGCGCCGCCGCCTCGCCGTGATCGAGGGCCCGGCCGACGTCCCGTCGGCGCACGAGCGCCTCGCCGGCTTCCGGGACGCCGCCGCGCGGCACGGGCTGCCGGACGTCGTCACGGCCCCCGGCGGGTTCTCGTTCGTGACCGGCGCGGAGGCGATGCGCGCCCTGCTCGTCCGGCAGCCCGCGCTCGACGGGGTGTTCGCGGCGAACGACCTCATGGCGCTCGGCGCGGTCGACGTGCTCGAGGACGCGGGCCGCCGGGTGCCGCACGACGTGTCGGTCGTCGGGTTCGACGACAGCGCGCTCGCCCCCGTCGCCCGCCCGGCGCTCACCAGCGTGCGTCAGCCGATCGAGGAGATGACCGCGGAGATGGTCGCGATCCTGCTCGCGCAGATCGACGCGCCGGACCGCGGCGTGACCGGGTCGATCTTCGAGGCGACGCTGCAGGTCCGCGCCTCGTCCTGAGCCTCGGGCGGGCGGCACGCGCTCACCGCTCGCGCGCGGACGGGCTCCCGGCGGACACCCCGGGAGGCGTCCGACGGGGGCGGGACGAGTCAGCGGCGCGCCATCAGGGCCCGCGCGGCGCTCGGGACGTCGACCCCGGCCCGGTCGGCGGCGTCCGTCAGCCGGCGCCGCGCCTCGTCCGCCCCGACGCGCTGCTCCGCCATGACGAAGCCCACGGCCTGCTCCACGACGTCGAGCTCGTCGAGCGTGCGCGTCGCGGTCCGCGCGACGTCCCGGGTCCGGAACGGCAGGTCCGCGTTGGACACGCCCAGGCCCTGGCCGCCGCCGACGGCCTGCCTCAGCTCCGCCTCGACCCCGACGAACGCCTGGGGGTCCGCCGCGTACAGGTTCACCGCGCCGGCGACCTCGCCCCGCCTGACGACGAGCGGCAACGACAGCGTGCTGCGGACGTCCTGCGCGGCGGCCGCCCGCGCGAAGTGCTGCCAGCGCCGCTCGTCGAGCACGTCGTCGAGCTGGATCTCGTCCCCGCTGGCGGCGCTCTCGACGCACGGCCCGGCCGCGACGTACTGGACCGCGTCGAGCGCGGCGACCTGCTCCGACGTCGCCACGAGCGTGAACGTGAGCCCGCTGTCGATGAGGCTGATGCTCAGGCCGACGCAGCTGGGCACGATCGCGACGACGCGCTCCGCGAGGGTGTCGATCATCGACGCGAGGTCACGCTCGCTGGTCTCGTTGAGGGACCGGAGGACCTGGGCGGTCTCGGGTACGGGTTCCACAGCTCTCCCACGTGCACGGAAGGGCGCCCGTCGTTCCCGGGGCACGCTCCCAGGATGCCTGACGACCTCGGTCCCGCGCACGCGCACCCGTGACGGGCCGTGCTCGGGGTGGGGGTGCGCCGGCCCGGGGCAGGGGTGCGCGCCGCGCCTCCGGGGGCCCCGCTGCTCGCTCCCGCGACACCGTTGGTAGGGTCGCCGCAGCCCGCCGGGGGCGGTCCGTGCCGGACGTCCGCGGCGGTCGCCGAGCAGCGACGACGCGCAGGAGGACCCATGGCGGCAACGGGCGCAGGAGCGCACGACGGGCGGGCCGAGGACAGCCGCGAGGCGCTGACCAGGCACGTCGTGCCGAGGACCGGGACCGTCGTGACGGGTCTCGGGCTCGGGACCGCGCAGCTCGGCAACCTCGGGCGGGTCACGACCGACGAGGAGGCGCACGGCGCCGTCGCCCGTGCGTGGGAGCGGGGGATCCGCTACCTCGACACCGCCCCGTCGTACGGCCTCGGGCTCTCCGAGCGGCGCCTCGGGGCGCTGCTCGCGGCGTACCCGCGCGAGGAGTGCACGGTCTCGACCAAGGTCGGGCGCCGGCTCGTGCCGAGCCCGGAGCGCGCGCACCTGCGCGACGACGAGGGCTTCGACGTCCCGGCGGACACCCGCCGCGAGTGGGACCTCACGCGGGACGGCATCCGGCGGTCGATCGAGGAGAGCCTCGAGCGCACGGGCCTCGACCGCATCGACATCGCCTACCTGCACGACCCGGACCACGTCGGCGACGAGGCCGTCGCGACCGCGCTGCCCGCGCTCGTCGAGCTGCGCGACGAGGGTGTGCTCGGGGCGGTCGGCGCGGGGATGAACCAGTCGGCGATGCTCGCGCGGTTCGTCCGCGAGACCGACGTCGACGTCGTCATGCTCGCGGGCCGGTACACCCTGCTCGAGCAGGGCGCGCTCGCCGACCTCCTGCCGCTCGCGGTCGAGCGCAGCGTCGCCGTCGTGGCCGCGGCGCCCTACAACTCCGGCATCCTCGCCCGCCCCCGCCCGGCACCGGGGGCCCACCACAACTACGCTCCCGCGGACGCCGCGCTCGTCGAGCGCGCCCACGCGATCGCCGACGTGTGCGAGCGGCACGGCGTCACGCTGCCCGACGCCGCGCTCGCGTTCCCGGCCGCGCACCCCGCTGTCGTGTCCGTCGTGGTCGGGGCCCGGACGGCCGCGCAGGTCGACGACGCCGTCGACCGGTTCCGCACGCACGTCCCGGCCGACGTCTGGTCCGAGCTGCGCGAGGCCGGCCTGCTCGACCCGTCCGCCCCGACGCCCGCGTGAGCGCGACGGGCGGCGACGCCGGCGGCCTGACCCCGCACCGCACCGACGACCTGACCCTGCACTACACGGCCCCGGCGGCCGCCTGGACCGACGCCCTGCCGCTCGGCAACGGGCGGATCGGCGCCATGTGCTTCGGCGGGCCGCTGCGCGACCGCATCCAGGTCAACGACGACACCTGCTGGTCCGGCTCGCCGGCGACCAACGCGGGGATCCCGCGGATCGCCCCCGGCGAGGGCCCGCAGGTCGTCGCCGCGGCGCGCGAGGCGCTCGCCCGCGGCGACGTGCGCGCCGCGGAGCGGCACGTGCAGCGGCTCCAGCACGGGCACTCGCAGGCGTACCAGCCGCTCGTCGACCTGTGGGTCGAGCAGCTCCCGGCGGCGGACGAGGGGGCGTGGCCGGACGACCTGGCCGGCGCGGACGAGCGGGCGCAGCTCGACGAGCGGGCGCGGGTGGTCGAGCGGGCCGGCGCGGACCAGCGGCCGGGTTCCGGCGCGCGGACCGGGGCGGACGGCGAGGCCGCGCCCGACGGGACCGCGGCCGACGGGCACGGCGGCGCCGCCGCCTCCCGCACTCCCTACGCGCGCTGGCTCGACCTGCGCGACGCCGTCACCGGTCACGCCTGGACGTCCGGCGGTGTCCCGTCGGCGCAGGAGGTGTTCGTCAGCGCGCCCGCCGGGGTGCTCGTGCTGCGCCGCGTCGTCGAGGGTCCGCACGCGGACCTCGTGCTCAGCGTGACCTCGGCCCACCCGCTCGACGGCGTGCGCACCTCGACCGGCGAGCCGGACGGCGACGGGGTGCGGGGTGCCGGCTGGGCCGCGGTCGCCCGGATGCCGTCGCACGTGTGGCCGCCGCACGAGGACGTCCTGGAGCCGGTCGAGCGGAGCACCGCCCCCGGGAGCGCCGTGACCGCCGTCGTCGGGCTGCGGGTGCTGAGCGACGGCGACGTCGTGGCCGGGGACGAGCAGCTCGCCGTCCGCGGTGCTCGCGAGCTCGTCGTGCTGCTGGCGACCGAGACCGACTTCGGCGGCCCGGGCGTCGTGCCCCACGGCGACGTCGAGCGGCTCCGGGCGACGGTCGAGGCGCGGCTCGACGAGGCGGTGGCAGCGGGTCACGAGCGCCTGCGCGCCGAGCACGTCGCCGAGCACCGCGGGCTGCTGGACCGCGTCGGCCTCGTGCTGGGCGGCGCTGCGGACGAGCGGGTCGACCCCTCGGACGCGGTGCCGCGGGCGGTTGCGCCGGACGACGCCCCGCACGCCGGCCTGCCGGGCAGCACTCCGCTCGCTGCCACGTCCGGAGGGACCCGGGACGCCACCCGGTCCGGCGAGGCCCCGCACACCGTCCCCGCCGACGCCCGCGGCGCGGTCGGCCCGACCCCCGTCCCGGTCCCGGCGCTGCGGTCGGCGCCGACCGACGAGCGGCTCGCCCGGCACGCCGACGGAGATCCCGACCCGGGGCTCGCCGCGCTCGCGTTCCAGCACGGCCGCTACCTCCTCCTCGCCGGCTCTCGGCGCGGCACGCAGCCGATGGGCCTCCAGGGCCTGTGGAACGAGCACGTGCAGCCGCCGTGGTCCGGCAACTACACGCTCAACATCAACACCGAGATGAACTACTGGCCCGCGCTCGGCGCGAACCTCGCCGAGTGCCACGAGCCGCTGCTGACGTGGCTCGGCGCGCTCGCGGCGTCGGGCACGCGCACCGCCCACGAGCTCTACGGGGCGCGCGGGTGGGCGGCGCACCACAACTCCGACGTGTGGGGCTTCTCGCTCCCGGCGGGCGAGGGCGACGGCGACCCGTGCTGGACGGCCTGGCCCCTCGCCGGTGCGTGGCTCGCGCGCCACGTCTGGGACCACTACGAGTACACCGGGGACGCCGCGTTCCTCGCGCGGGCGTGGCCCGTCCTGCACGGCGCCGCGCTGTTCGTGCTCGACTGGCTCGTCGAGCTGCCCGACGGCACGCTCGGCACCGCGCCGGCCACGAGCCCCGAGAACAAGTACGTCGCGGCCGACGGGCTGCCCGCCGCCGTCTCGACCTCGACGACCTCCGACCTCGCGATGGTCCGCGACCTGCTGGAGCGCACGCTCGACGCGCGCGCCGCCCTGGCCGACGCGTCCGGCGACGACAGGTCCGCTCACGACCGGTCCGGCCACGACAGGTCCGGCCACGACAGGTCGGGCCACGACAGGTCCGGCCACGACACGTCCGGCGACGAGGTGTCCCCCGACGACCTCGACGCCCGCATCCGCGAGGCGCTGGAGCGGCTGCCCACGGAGCGCGTGGGCGCCGACGGCCGGCTCGCGGAGTGGCTGACCGACGTGCCCGACGCGGAGCCGACGCACCGCCACCAGTCGCACCTCTACCGCGTGCACCCGGGGACGTCGATCGACCCCGACCAGGCGCCGGCGCTGGCGACCGCCGCGGTCGCGAGCCTCGACGCGCGCGGTCCGGAGTCGACGGGCTGGTCGCTCGCGTGGCGGCTCAACCTGCGCGCCCGGCTGCGGGACGTCGCGGGCGTGGAGGCGTCGGTCCGGTCGTTCCTCGCCCCGGTCGACCTCGACCTGCCCGGGCGGTCGGGCCCGCGCTCCGGGGGCGGGGTCTACCGGAACCTGTTCTGCGCGCACCCGCCGTTCCAGGTCGACGGGAACCTCGGCTTCACGGCGGGCGTCGTCGAGGCGCTCGTCCAGGGACACCGGACGGTCGCGAGCGCGGAGGGTGTCCTCCGCGAGGTGCACCTGCTGCCCGCGCTGCCGGGCGCGTGGGCCGAGGGTGAGGTGCGCGGCCTGCGCGTGCGCGGCGGCGTCACGGTCGCGATCACCTGGTCGGCCGGGCGCGTGACCCGGGCGGAGCTCGTCGCCGACCGGGCGACCACGGTCGTCGTGCGCGAGGGTGCGGGGGAGGGGCCGCGCGTCACGCTCCACCTCGCCGCGGGGGTCCCGGCCGTGCTGGGCGCGGGGCTCGTCGGGGTCTGACCCGGTCGCTGCTCGGCGTCGGCCCTCCGGCTCGCGTGCCGCTGCCGCTCCCGGTGCGGCCGCGTCCGGCGTGGGGCCTGCTCGTCGGCCCGGGCCGCACCCGCGCGGTTGCACCCGGCCGTGACGCGGCTCCCGCGGTCAGGCGGTGTGTCACACCCGGCTGTGACGCGACTCCTGGGGTCAGACCGCGAGCCCGTAGACCCGGGTCGCCGTCCCGCCGAGCACCTCGGCACGCTCCGCCTCGTCGAGCCCGCCGAGGGTGTCGCGCGTCGCGGTCCACACCTCGGTGTAGGAGCTCGCGGCGAGCAGCGCGAGCGGCCAGTCGCTGCCGATCATGAGCCGGCCCGGCCCGAAGACCTCGAGCGCGTGGTCGACGGCGGGCCGCAGGTCGTCGACCGTCCAGCCCGGCCCCGCGGCGGTGTTGAGCCCCGACACCTTCGCGACGACGTTGGGTGCCTGGGCGATCTCGGCGATCATGCCGGCCCAGAGGTTCCAGACCGCGCGGTGGCCCGAGCGGAGCGCGGCGATCGGTGGCTTCGCGAGGTGGTCGAGCACGATCGTGAGGTCGGGGTGCCGCTCGGCGAGCATCGTGACGTGCGCGAGCAGCGTGGGTGTCTCGGCGCTCACGTCGAACGTCATGCGCCGGTCCGCGAGCAGGCCGAGGCTCTTGCCCACGTCGTCCCGCAGCAGCCAGCTCGGGTCCGTCTCGAGGTGCACCATGTGCCGGACGCCGACCACGGGCTCGCTGCGCCAGGCGTCGAGCTGTGCGGCGGTGTCGTCGGGGGAGACGAGCGGGACCCACGCGACGACGCCCGCGACCTCGGGGTTGCCGAGCGCCTGGTTGAGCATGTTCTCGCTGTCGGCGCGGTTGTCGGCCGACTGGACCAGCACGACGTGCCCGACACCCTGCTCGCGCAGCTCCGGCGCTGCGTCACCGACGGTGAAGACACGGTCGATCGAGGTCAGGTCGTGGGTGAGCCAGGGGTAGTGCACGGCCTCGGGATTCCAGACGTGCACATGGGCGTCGACCACGCTGTCGGCAGGGGGCATGACGCGAACGTAGCATTCGGACGCGTTTTCTCCCAGGTTTCCTGGATAACCTCATCGAACCCTCACCAATGGGTGTAAGAGGTCTGATGAATGCCGCTGGTCACAGCCGTGTCACGAAGATTGTGACCACAGTCAGATACGACTACCCGTGCCGTGCAGAGCGGTCCAGGACTCGGGCGCGAGCGTGACCGTGGTGGAGCCGTCCCCCGTGCCCGCGGGCGGCGCGCCGAGCGTCGACAGGCAGGCGGCCGCGACCTTCGCCGCGTGCTCGGGGCCCTCGACCGCGGGCTCGTGGTCCGCGAGCAGCTGCACGCCGCCCGTGAGCTCGACGCGCACGCCCGGGTGGGTCAGAACGACGTCGACCGGCTCGGGGGAGCGGTTGACCAGGAAGAGCGCGAGGGCCGCGTCCGTGCCGTCGACGTCGTCCCACGTCGCCGCGGCCGTCACGAGCGGGACCGTCCCGTGCAGCGCGGTCGTGACCGACGGCGCCTCCACGCGCAGGTCGAGCGCGACGCCGCGGGCGAGGCGGGCCGTCTCCGCGAACGGGTGGAACGTCGGCTGCCGCCAGGCCGGGCCGTCCGGCTCGGTCATGATCGGCGCGATCGCGTTGACCATCTGGGCGAGGCACGCGATCGGCACGCGGTCCGCGTGGTTCACGAGCGTCACGAGCAGGTCGCCGACCACCACGCCGTCGAGCGCCGAGTACACGTCCTCGATGACCCGGGGGGCGTCGCGCTGCAGCGGGAGGTTCTCGCCGCCGGCGAACCGCGACTCGAGGTACCAGACGTTCCACTCGTCGAACGAGACGGTGATCTGCTTGTCGGAGCGGCGCTGGGCGCCCACGGCGTCGGCGGTCGCCACGACGCGGCGGATGAAGCGGTCCATCGCGGTCCCGGAGCCGAGGAAGCTCGCGCGGTCACCGTCACGGTCCTCGTAGTACGCGTGCATCGAGAGGTGGTCGACGATGTCGTACGTGGACGACAGGACGGTCCGCTCCCACGAGCCGAACGTCGTCATCTGCATCGAGGACGAGCCGCACACCACGAGCTCGATGGCGGGGTCGACCAGCTTCATCGCCTTGCCTGCCTCGGCGGCGAGCCTGCCGTACTCGTGCGCGTCCTTGTGCCCGATCTGCCAGGGGCCGTCCATCTCGTTGCCGAGGCACCACAGGCGCACCCCGTAGGGCTTCTCGCGGCCGTTCGCGATGCGCATGTCGGCCCACTTCGAGCCGGCCTCGCCGTTGCAGTACTCGACGAGCGCGGCTGCGGCGGCGACCCCGCGCGTGCCGAGGTTGACGGCCATCATCGGCTCGATGCCCTCGCGCTCGGCCCACTGCAGGAACTCGTCCGTGCCGATCTCGTTGGGCTCGATCGTGCGCCAGGCGAGGTCGATGAACGGCTCCCGCTCCTCGCGCGGGCCGACGCCGTCCTCCCAGACGTAGTTGGAGACGAAGTTGCCGCCGGGGTAGCGCACCGTCGTGACCCCGAGCTCGCGCGTCAGGTCGGCGACGTCGCGCCGGAAGCCGTGCTCGTCGGCCGTGGCGTGGCCGGGCTCGTACAGGCCGGTGTACACGGCGCGGCCGATGTGCTCGACGAACGACCCGAACATCCGGCGGTCGACGGCGCCGACCCGGAAGTCGGGGTGGAGCACGACGGCGGCGCGCTGGCGCTCGGGCATGGCTGGGCTCCTCGAGGGTGGCCGGCTTCGTCGCCCGGCGACGCCGGGCGACGTTCTGGAACGCGAGGGCACACGGTCTGCGCGGTGTCCGGCGCCTGTGCCGACCTCGCCCGAGCAACGCTGCCCGCACGGGTCGACGGCCGTCGACCCGCCGCAACGATACCGATATCGAAGCCGCGCCGTGTGCAGGGACGAGCGCCGACCGGCGGGGGCCGTCAACGCCGGTCCCGCCGGGCCGCGCTGCGGTGCCGCGGCGCGCGCACCCGGCGCCGCGACACCCCGAGCCTGACGCCACGGCGATCCGGGGCTACCATCATCGTGCGGCGGGAACGCGCTTTCCCACCGGGTGCGACGACGCCCCGGAGCGACGGCCCGGCGCCGACGAGGAGACCCGCGTGACCGACGTGCCGACCACCGTCCCGCAGCCCGCAGCCCAGCCCTCCGCCGGGCACCCCGCGACGCCGCCCGGCGCGCAGCCGGGC
>NZ_JBFTER010000137.1:0-11463 GCF_047229345.1 Cellulomonas jepli
CGCGGACGCCGGCTCAGCGCGCGGCGCCTCCGCGGCCGGACCGTCCGCGCCGGCGAGCACGGTCGCCCTGCCCGCACCGGAGACGCCGCCCGCTCCCCCGCCGGCTCCCGCCGACACCGGGGAGGCGCTCTCGCCGTGGGCCGCCCAGGTGGCGGCGGGCTACCGGTTCGCGGGCGGCAGCGTCCCGCTCGGTGCGCTCGTCGAGGACGGCGTCGCCGTCGCGGACGCACCCGTCGGGCTGCCGCTCGCGATGATGAACCGGCACGGGCTCGTCGCCGGCGCGACGGGCACCGGGAAGACGAAGACCCTCCAGGTGATGGCCGAGCACCTCTCCGACGCCGGGGTGCCGGTGTTCGTCGCCGACGTGAAGGGCGACCTGTCCGGGCTCGCGGCGCCGGGTGCGTCGAGCGAGCAGCTCCTCGAGCGCACCGCGAGCATCGGGCAGCAGTGGGCCGCCCGCGCGTACCCGGTGGAGCTGCTCACGCTGGGCGGGCTCGGGCAGGGGACGCCGGTCCGCACGACCGTGACGGACCTCGGGCCGCTCCTGCTGAGCAAGGTGCTCGGGCTCAACGCGACGCAGGAGTCGAGCCTCGGGCTGGTCTTCCACTGGGCCGACACGCAGGGCCTCGCGCTGCTCGACCTCCAGGACCTGCAGGCCTCGCTCGCGTACCTCGTCGGCGACGAGGGCAAGGCCGAGCTGCGCGGGATCGGCGGCCTGTCGGCGGCGACCGCCGGGGTGATCCTCCGGGAGATCGTCGGGCTGCAGGCGCAGGGCGCCGACGTGTTCTTCGGGGAGCCCGCGTTCGACGTGGGCGACCTGCTGCGCCGCGCCCCCGACGGCCGCGGCGTGATCTCGGCGCTCGAGCTCCCCGCGGTGCAGGACCGCCCGGCGCTGTTCTCGACGTTCCTCATGTGGCTGCTCGCCGAGCTGTTCCAGGTGCTCCCCGAGGTCGGCGACGTCGCCGAGCCGCGGCTCGTGTTCTTCTTCGACGAGGCGCACCTGCTGTTCACCGACGCGTCGGACGACTTCCTCACGCAGGTCACCCAGACGGTCCGGCTCATCCGGTCGAAGGGCGTGGGCGTGTTCTTCGTGACCCAGAGCCCCAAGGACGTGCCGCCCGACGTGCTCGCGCAGCTCGGCAACCGCGTGCAGCACGCCCTGCGCGCGTACACCCCCGACGACGCGAAGGCCCTGCGGGCCGCGGCCCGGACGTTCCCGACGTCGCCCTACGACCTCGAGGAGCTCCTCACGACGCTCGGGACCGGCGAGGCGGTCGTCACCGTGCTGGGTGAGAAGGGCGTCCCGGCGCCCGTCGCCTGGACCCGGCTGCGCGCGCCCCGGTCGCTCATGGCCCCCGCGCCCGCGGACGTGCTCGCCGCCGCCGTCTCGCGCTCTCCGCTCGACGACCGGTACGCGGAGGCGGTCGACCGCGAGTCCGCGTACGAGCTGCTGCAGCGCCGGGCCGAGGCGACCGCCCGCGAGCAGGAGGCCGCCGAGGCCGCGGAGCGTGCGGCCGAGGAGTCCCGCGACCGCGCCGAGGCCGCCGGGCGCGAGGCCGCGGCCCGCGCGAAGGAGCTCGAGCGCATCGAGCGCGACCTGCGCCGCGGGTCCGGCACGTCGTCGCGCCGCTCGGGCACGTCCCGGCGGTCGAGCAGCAGCCCGCTCGACAGCTTCCTGCGGTCCGCCGGGACGCAGCTCGGGCGTGAGATCACCCGGTCGATCTTCGGCACGCGCCGGCGCTGACGCGTCGGTCGGCGCCGGGACGACGGGTGCGCTCACGCGCCACGACCGTCCCGGCGGCACGCCCGTCGAGGCTCAGCGCGCGGGCGTGACCACGGGTGCGGGCGTGCCGACGGGCGCGGGCGTGCCGACGGGCGCGGGCGTGCCGGCGGGCGTGGGCGTGACGACGGGCGCGGGCGTGCGGCCGACCGTCACGACCACGACGAGCCCGACGAGTGTGAGCCCGGCGCCGACCCACGCGGGCGCGAGGTAGCCGAGCCCACCGGCGATGACCAGACCGCCGAGCCACGCCCCGCTCGCGTTGCCGAGGTTGAGCGCCGAGTGGCACAGCGCGGCGCCGAGCGACGGCGCGGCCGGCGAGACGTCCATGAGCCGCGTCTGCAGCGAGATTCCGAGGATCTGCGACGCGACGCCGAGCGCGACGATCGACGCGACGGCGAGCACGGGGCTGCGGCCGGTGAGCCCGAGCGCGCACAGCACGAGGCCCGTGCTCACGAAGCCGACGAGCACGGTGCGCAGCACGGCCCGGTCGGCGAGGCGTCCGCCGACGAGCGTCCCCACCGTCATGCCGACGCCGAACAGCGCGAGGACGAGCGGGACCGTGGCCTCCCGCAGACCGGTGACCTCGGTGAGCAGCGGTGAGACGTAGGAGTAGACGGCGAACATGCCGCCGAAGCCGATCGAGCCGGCGCCGGCCGCGATCCACAGGGTCCGGTTGCGCAGCGCCGCGAGCTCGGTGCGCACGCTCGTGCCGTGGCTCACGGGGAGCCCCGGCGTCCAGCGCAGCAGCGCGCCGAGCGTCACGAGCCCGAGCACGCCCACGAGCCCGAACGCGAGGCGCCACCCGAGCTGCTGGCCGACGACCGTGGACAGGGGGACGCCGACCACGTTGGCGATCGTCAGCCCGGCCATCATCATCGAGACGGCCTGGCCGCGGCGCTCGGCGCCCGCGACGTGCGTGCCCATGACGGCGCCGACCCCGAAGAACGCCCCGTGCGGGAGCCCCGCGACGAACCGGGCGACGACGAGCCAGCCGAGGCTCGGGGCGAACGCGGCGAGCACGTTCGCGGCGGTGAACGCGGCCATGAGCCCGAGCAGGAGCGTGCGGCGGTCCACGCGCGCCGCGAGGGTGGTCAGGAGCGGGGCGCCGATCACGACGCCGAGCGCGTACGCGGTGATGACCCAGCCGGTGGTGGGGATGCTCGCGCCGAGGTCGCGCGCGACGAGCGGCAGGAGGCCCATGGTCGCGAACTCGGTGGTGCCGATGCTGAAGCCGCCGAGCGCGAGGGCGAGGAGGGCCGGGCGGGTGCGGTGCGGGCGCGGGGCCGCGGCGGCACCGGCGCCCCGGGGGGCGCCCGGGGACGGCGGCGAGGCGGCGGAGCCGGGCGGCGCCGTGTCGAGCAGGGGGTCCACGGGTGCTCCTCGGGTGGCGGCCGGGAACCCGTGGTGACGGGTGCCCGATCTGTGTCGAATCGATTCGATCTCGCCGAGCGCAACTCCGTCGTCCACTGCGGTGATGTACGGCCAGGCTACCCCGCGTGCGCGGGGACCAGCCAGATGGCGCCCGCGCCCGCCTCGCCGAGCTCGACGGCGCGCCCCTCCCCCGGCTCCCCGCCGAGCGGCGCGCGCACCCGGACCGCGACCACGCCGGCAGCCGGCCGGAGCGCGACGACGTGCACCCGCGCGTCGAGCACGAGCCCGACCGACGCGAGGTAGCGCAGCAGCTCGGGGTCGGCGTCGGAGATGCGCGCGACGACCCAGTCCCCCGCGTCGAGCCCCCACAGCACGTGCGCGGCGGGGGCCGGCACCGCGCCGTCGCGCGTCGGGATCGGGTCGCCGTGGGGGTCCCGCGTCGGGAAGCCCAGGCGTGCGTCGATCCGGTCGACGAGCAGGTCCGAGACCGCGTGCTCGAGCACCTCGGCCTCGTCGTGCACCTCGTCCCAGCCGTAGCCGAGCTCGTTGACCAGGAACGTCTCGAGCAGCCGGTGCCGGCGGACCATCGCGAGCGCGTGCGCGCTCCCCGCCTCGGTGAGCTCGACCGCGCCGTAGCGCGCGTGCGACACGAGCCCCTGCTCGCCGAGCCGGCGGACGGTCTCCGAGACGGTCGAGGGGCCTACGCCGATCCGCTCGGCGAGCATCTTGGTCGTGACCGGCGCGTCGGACCACTCCTGCGCGGACCAGATGACCTTGAGGTAGTCCTGCGCGACGGACGTCAGCGCGCTCGGCTCGGGACTCACGGCGCCAGCCTAGGGGCGACGAGCTCGCGGTCCGCCCCGGCCGCCTCCGCCGGCACCCGGTCCCGTGACCTGCGGGACGAGCGCCGCAGCAGGCCCGTGCGCGGCGCGAACGCGTACACCGCGGTGAACACGATCCCCTGCGCGACGACGACCATGCCCGCGCTCGACGCGTCGAGGTAGTAGCTCGCGTACAGCCCGACGACCGCGCACGCGCCCGCGAGGACCGGCGCGATCACGAGCATGCGGCTCATGCGCTCGGTCAGGAGGTACGCCGTCGCCCCCGGGATGATCAGCATCGCGACGACCAGCACGACGCCGACCGCCTGGAGCCCGACGACGACCGTGACGGCGAGCAGCCCGAGCAGCAGCGCGCCGAGCACGCGCGGGGAGATCCCGACGGCGTGCGCGTGGGTGCGGTCGAACGCGTAGAGCGTGAGGTCGCGGCGCTTGAGCACGAGGACCGCGAAGGTCAGCACCCCGAGCCCGACGACCTGCACGATGTCGACGTCCGCGACGCCGAGGACGTTGCCGAACAGGATGTGGCCCAGGTCGACCTGGCTCGGCGTCGTCGAGACCAGCACGATCCCGAGCGCGAACAGCGTCGTGAAGACCACGCCGATCGACGTGTCCTCCCGCAGCCCCGACGTCTCCCGGACGAGCCCGATGAGCGCGACCGCACCGACCCCGAAGACGAGCGCCCCGACCGCGAACGGCAGCCCCACGAGGTACGCGAGCACGACGCCCGGCAGCACGGCGTGCGCGACGGCGTCCCCGAGCAGCGACCACCCGATCAGCACGAGCCAGCACGAGAGGAGCGCGCACACGACCGCGGCGACCCCGGTGACGAGCAGCGCGCGCTGCATGAACTCGTAGCCCCACGGCGCGGCGAGCCAGTCGAGCACGGCGACGGCGCTCATCGGGGCCCTCCGAAGGCCAGGGCGAGGTTCTCGGGCTGCAGGACGACGTCGGGGGCGCCGCGCACGAGCACGCGCCGGTGCAGCAGGACCGCGTCGTCCGCGAGCGCCGGGAGCCCGGCGAGGTCGTGGGTCGAGACGAGCGCGGACACCCCGTCGGCGACGAGCTCGCGCAGCAGCGCCGTCACGGACGCCTGCGACGACACGTCGACCCCCGCGAACGGCTCGTCGAGCAGCAGGACCTGGGCCTCCTGCGCGAGGCAGCGCGCGACGAAGGCCCGCTTGCGCTGACCGCCCGAGAGCCGGCCGATCTGCCGGTCCGCGAGCGCGCTCAGCCCGACGCGCTCGAGCGCGGTCTCGACGGCCTCCCGGTCGCCCGCGCGCAGCCGGCGCAGCGGCCCGAGGCGCCCGTACCGTCCCTGCGCGACGACGTCGCGCACCGAGAGGGGGAACGTCCAGTCGACGTCCTCCGACTGCGGGACGTAGCCGAGCAGCGCCCGGCGCCGCGCCTGCGCACCGTCGTGGCCGAGCACCTCGACCGTCCCGGCGTCCGGGCGGACGATGCCCATCACGGCCTTGAGCAGCGTCGACTTGCCCGAGCCGTTGGTGCCGACCAGCCCCGTCAGCCGGCCCACCTCGACGACGAGGTCGACGCCGTCGAGGGCCAGCACGTCGCGGTAGCGCACGGTCAGCCCCCGCACCGCGAGCGCGGGGGTCGTCGCCGCAGCGGCCGCGTCGCGCGCCGGTGCCGCACCGGCCGTGCCGGTCGTCCGGGCAGCACCCGTCGCACCCGTGGTGCCGGTCGTGCCGGTCGTGCCGGTCATGGCGCCTCCTCGGCGGTCAGGCCCTCGATGATCACGTGCACGTCGTGCTCGAGCAGGTCCAGGTAGGTCGGGACGGGCCCGTCGGGCTCCGACAGGGAGTCGACGTAGAGCACGCCGCCGAGCCGCGCCCCGGTCTCGCGCGCGACCTGCTCCTGCGCGGTCGGCGACACGGTGGACTCGCAGAACACGGCGGGGACGTCGCGGTCGCGCACGAGGTCGATCGCGCGGGCGACCTGCTGCGGCGTGCCCTGCCGCTCGGCGTTGACGGGCCACAGCGACGCCTCGGCGAGCCCGGCGTCGCGCGCGAGGTAGGAGAACGCACCCTCGCACGTCACGAGCGCGCGGCGCTCGGGCTCGAGCCCCGCGAGCTCGTCGCGCAGGCGCTCTCCGAGCGCGGTGACCTGCTCGGTGTAGGCGGCGGCGTTCGCGCGGTAGTCGGCGGCGTGCGCCGGGTCGAGGCCGGTGAGGGCGCGCTCGATGTTGGCGACGTAGGTCGCGGCGGCGTCGGGCGACATCCACGCGTGGGGGTTCGCGTGCCCCTCGGCGGCGCCGCTCGCGATCGGCAGCGTGGCGATGCCGTCGGTCAGCGTGACGTGCGGCGCGTCGACGCGGTCGACGAAGCGGTCGAACCACGCCTCGAGACCGAGCCCGTTGTCGAGCACGAGGTCGGCGTCCTGCGCGCGGCGCAGGTCGTCGGGAGTCGGCTCGTACCCGTGGATCTCGGCGCCGACCTTGGTGACGGACTCGACGCGCACGTGCCCCCCACCGACCACGCGCGCCATGTCGGCCAGCACCGTGAAGGTCGCGAGCACGACGGGGCGGTCGTCGTCGGGGCCGGGCACCGCCGCCGCGCGCCCCTCCGCACCCCCGCCCGCGCAGCCGCCGAGGGCCAGCGCCGCGGCGCCCGCCAGCAGCGCGGCGCCGCGCAACGGGGTCGTACGAAACCGAGAGTTCGGCATGCCGAACATCCTGCCACCCCGGAGGACGGGTGGCACCTGCACCGATGGGGGTCGGCCGCTCTGAGTGCGAGGCCCGGGCTCGCGCCGCACCTGCCGTCGGGACGTCGGGACGTCAGGTCGTCGGGACGTCGGGACGTCGGGTCGGTAGGACGTCGGGTCGGCGGCTCCCGGGCGGGCCCCGGCGCGCCGGCCCCGCGGTCAGGACGTCGGGTCCGCGGCTGTCCCGCCGACCGCCCCGTCGACCGGCTCGTCGGGCGGCGAGACCGGCGCCGCCCGCGGCCACGCGACCCGCGGCCCCACCGACACCGCGGCGTCCGTCCCGACCTGCACGAGCTGGTAGTCGAGCAGGCGCGCCTCGTCCGGGTCGAAGCGCAGCACGGTCAGCTCGGCGGTGCTCCGCAGCGGCCCCACGGTCGGCTGGCCCGGGGCCGCACCCGCGGTGCTGCCGCTCACGTAGCGGATCCCGGCCCCGACCTGCTCGGGCCCGGACCGCACGTGCTTGTGGCCCGAGAGCTGCGCGGGCACGCAGCCGCGCTCGAGCGCCGCGTCCCCGATCGGCGGCGTGTGGATCAGCAGGAGGTCGACCCGCTCGTCCTCGCACGCGACGTCCGCCAGCCGCTCGCGGGCCTCGCTCGGCGACTCGGCGCTCGACCGCGAGGTGCCGGCGCCGATCCGGGTCTCGCGCGGGTCGCGGTCGCCGAGGATGCGCACGCCGGCGACCTCGACGACCTCGCCGCCGAGGACCGTCGCCCCGGCCTTGCGGTACGCCGCCTCGGTCTCGCGCGAGTCGTGGTTGCCGGGCGACACCACGACGGGCACGCCGCCCGCGGCCCGCGCGAACGTCGTGACGCAGTACTGCTCGACGGCGGTCCCGTCGATCGTCGTGTCGCCGCCGTCGAGCAGCACGTCGGCGTCCGAGAGCTCGACGAGCGCGCGGATCACCGGAGCCATCCCGACGTTGCAGTGCAGGTCCGAGACCAGGATGAGCACGACCGGCTCGGTGGCCTCGTCGTCCTCCTGGGCGTCCGCGGTCCGGGTCGGCGTGGCGGACGGGCTCGTCGACGCCTCCGGGGCCTCGGGGCTCTCCGGCGCACCCGGCGCACCCGGCGCACCCGGCGCACCCGGCGCAGGGTCCGCCTGCACCGGGTCCGCCTCCGCGGCGTCCGTGTGCGTTGGGCTCGACGACGCGGCGCCGTCCGGCACCGTGAACGCCGCCTGCTCGGCGTGCGCCGCCTCGATGCGCGCCGAGCGCTCGGCCCACGCCTCGTCGAGGGACTCCTCGGCGCGCGCGTAGAACTCGGTGTTCGAGCGGTAGGCCTCGACCGCGTAGGAGCCGTAGGTGTCGATCACCCCGCCGAGCCGGCCCGTGACCCGGGCCCCCTCGAGCGGGGTGCCGGCGAACACCGCGGAGGCGACGGGCTGCGACTCGCGCGCGCCGCCGCCCGTGCTCGCCGTCAGCACCCCGAGCCCGACGGCCACGACCGTGCCGCCCGCGACGATCCGGCGCGCCTGCGGGGCGAGCGCGGCGGCGAGCTCGTCGCGGCGCTCGCGACCGAGCAGGAGGCGGCCGAGCAGGACGAGCACGGTCACCACCGCGAGCGCCCCCAGCGTGCGCCACAGCGCGTCCGTCACGAGCGCCCGCACCGCGTCCTGCAGCGTCGCCTGCGGGCCCGCGAAGAACTGCAGGTACCCCTGCAGGTCGCTGCTGAGCGCCGTGAGCGTCGTCGCGGGGTCGACCGCGGTGACCCCCGACGGGATCTCCTGGACCGTGACCCGCGCCCCCACGCCGAGCGGCACCGGCGAGTCGATCTCGAGCGTGCCGAGCGGGCCCAGGTCGAGCGTGACCGT
This sequence comes from Cellulomonas jepli, assembly GCF_047229345.1. Lineage (NCBI taxonomy): Bacteria > Bacillati > Actinomycetota > Actinomycetes > Micrococcales > Cellulomonadaceae > Cellulomonas > Cellulomonas jepli. Next base: position 8,524 of record NZ_JBFTER010000137.1, read on the forward strand.
CCCGTCGGTCGTCACGTCGTAGCGCGCCTCGTGCGGCCCGAGGCTCAGGTCGGCGGTCGCCGTCGTGACGCCGAAGACCAGCGACCCGAGCAGCACGAGGAGCGCCGGCACCCCGAGGCGCAGCCAGGCCGGCAGCCGGGGCGCGGGGTCCTCGCGCACCGGCGCGTCGTCCGCGGGCGCGTGGGCCGCGGGGTCCGGCCCGGTCATGCGTCGAGCCTAGGTCGGGCGCCCGGACCGATCGAGCGCGGCGCCGGGTGGACCTGCGGGTGGAACCGGGGACGGCGCGCGGCCGTGTGCCCGGCGGCGCGGGCCGTGCGCCCGGCGGCACGGGTGACGGCGGGTGCGGGGACCGGCCGGCGGGCGGACCGGTCCCCGTGCGTCCGGCTCAGCGGCGCGCGTCCCGCCACGCGACCCACTCGTGGGTCAGCGACAGGTCGAAGTCCGGTCCCCCGGCACTCACCGTGAACAGCGTCACGCCGGCCGCGACGAGCTCGTCGGCCACCTCGCCGGGAGGCGCCTGCACGGCGACCGAGCGCTCGACCTGCGACGCGTCGCGCCCGACGGCCTCGCCGTGCTCGTCGAGGATCGCGCTCTTGCGGCGCAGCGTCTCGACGTCGCCGAACGAGTGCCACGCGTCGGCGTGCTGCGCGACGATCCGCAGCGTCTTCTTCTCGCCGCCACCACCGATCAGGATCGGGATCTCGCGCGTCGGCGCGGGGTTGGACCTCTCCCACCGCGCCTTGATGCGCGGCAGCGCCTCGCCGAGGTCCGCGATCCGCGAGCCCGCGGTCCCGAACTCGTAGCCGAACTCGTCGTAGTCCTTCTCGAACCAGCCCGCGCCGATCCCGAGGATCAGGCGCCCGCCCGAGATGTGGTCGACCGTGCGGGCCATGTCCGCCAGCAGCTCGGGGTTGCGGTAGGAGTTGCAGGTCACGAGCGCCCCGATCTCGACGCGGCTCGTCTGCTCGGCCCACGCGCCGAGCATGGTCCAGCACTCGAAGTGCTTGCCGTCCGGGTCGCCGTAGAGCGGGAAGAAGTGGTCCCAGTTGAAGATGATGTCGACGCCCGCGTCCTCGGCAGCGCGCACGGCGTCGCGGAGCTGGGCGTAGTCGGCGTGCTGCGGCTGGAGCTGGACCCCGATGCGGATGTCATGCGTCATGCGAGCGACCCTAGGGCCCGCCGGCGGACGTCACATCTCGCACGGGCGGGACCGGGAGCGCGACCCGTCGACCGCGGCCTGCCGCCCCTCGTCGACCGCGCTCACTGGTACGTGACGAGGTCCGGCACCGGCTGGACCTGCATCGTCTGCACCGGGTCGAGCATGGGCACGTCCTCGTCGTAGAAGTTCTTCCACCCCCACCGCAGCTGCGGCTGGGCGCCCTCGCGCAGGCGCGCCCACGTGCCGGCCTTCGCGGGCTGGCCGCCCTGGCCGTCGACGTGCACGAGCAGCGCGAGCTCGTCGTGGCCGAGGTCGAGGCGCTCGCGCTCGGTGATCATGCGCGGCTGGAACTGGTGCAGGACGAGCATCTTCTGCGGCAGGGCGCGCTCGCGCGTGAACGCCGCGAGCCACGCGATCACGGCGTTGACCTCGTCGACGCCGACCGAGCCGATCTGGCGCAGGTGCACCTGGTCGGGGCCGAGGCGCCACTCGGGGTCGAGCGCGAGCCCGACGTGCGGCAGCGCCAGGAGCTCGGCGTAGGCCTGGGCCTGCGTGACGAAGTCGGTGCGACCGGGCTGCAGGTCGAGGATCACGAGCATCCCCGCGGCCCCGGCGGCGTCGACGAGCGGGCGCAGGTCCTCGACCGCACGCCGGCGCGAATAGCTCCCGTCCGCCTCGGCGCCGCTCGACGCGATCGTCGCGATGATCTCGAGCGTCGGGACGACCGTGTCCGACGTCAGCGTCCGGTAGGGCGCGGCGTGGGCGTCGGCGCGCGCGAGCGTCGCGGGGACGTCCTGCTCGCCGAGCACGCCGAGCGCACCGGTACCGGGGGTCCCGTACAGCGCGACGTACCGCTTGCCGGGCTGACCGGGGAGCGCCGGGAACACGAGCTGGCCGCCGCCCGGCAGCTGCACGCCCGTCGCGGCCGACGCGACGCGGGGCGCGAGGAGCTCGGGGGTCCCGAACGCGGAGCCGAGCGCGAGCACGGCCTGCGGGGCCGCCGCGGCGAGGGCCTCGACGCTCGCGGCGGTCGCGCGCGGGTCACCGCCGGGCACCACCGTGACCGGGACGCCCGCGGCGCGCGCGGTCGCGAGCGCCGCGAGGTGCGTGGGTGAGCCGTCGGTCAGCACGAGCGCACCGGCCGGGGCGGCACGCCGCTCGACGCGCGGGAGCTCCGTCGACGCTCCCGTCGAGGCGCGTGCCGTGGGCGACGACGTGCCGCTCGACCGCGGGCGCCCGGTCGGCCCGGGGTCCGTGGCCGCCGCGCCGTCGGGCGCCGGCGCCGGCGTCGACGCCGGATCGCCGGGTGCCGCCGCGGGCGCCACCGGGACGAGCACCGCGGTCTGCTCGGCGGCGAGGCCCAGGACGGCCCCGACCTCCTGGCCTGCGGGGACCACCTGGACGTCGCCGAAGCCCGCGGCGGCGGCGGCCGCGAGCGCGTCGGGCAGCACGTCGACGTCGTCGGGTGCGGCGTCGGGGACCACGGCGTCGACCGCGGCGCCCTCCGGCAGGGTCGAAGACCCGAGCGTCAGCGCCGCGCGGGTGCCGAGGCGCTCGAGCTCCGCGGTCAGGTCGGCGTCGGGCGCACCGGCACCCGTGAGCAGCACGGGGGCACCGAGCCGGACCGCCGCCGACCCGGCGAGCAGGACGGCGCGCGCGTCGTCCGCGGGAGCGAGGACGACCGCGGGGGCCGCCGTGAACAGCGCCCGGCTCGTCGCGAGCGCGACCGCCTCGGGTGCGCCGTCGGGCACGAGCGTCACCGGGGCACCGGGGGCCTGCGC
>NZ_JBFTER010000138.1:0-11455 GCF_047229345.1 Cellulomonas jepli
TCTACCCGTTCTGGCGCGCGGTGCTCGGCTACGTCCCCGAGGAGCTGCCCGAGGCCGACGACCCGTCCCCGGCGCTCACGGGCACGGTCGTGCTGGGCTACGCGGAGACCGCCACCGCGCTCGGCCACGGCGTCGCCGAGGCGCTCGGGGCCCGCTACCTGCACTCGACGCGCCGCGCGGTGCCCGGGGTCGCGCTCGCGGGCGGCTTCGAGGAGCAGCACTCGCACGCGACGTCGCACCTGCTCCTGCCCGAGGACCCCGCGTTCCTCGCGGGACCGGGCCCGCTCGTGCTCGTCGACGACGAGCTCTCGACGGGCCAGACGATCCTCAACACGATCGCCGCGCTGCACGAGCGCTACCCGCGCGGCCGGTACGTCGTCGCCGCGCTGGTCGACGTGCGCTCCGACGCCGACCGGGCGCGCCTGGCCGACCTGGCCGACCGCCTGGGGGTCCGGATCGACGCGGTCGCGCTCGTCGCCGGGACCATCGCGCTCGGGGACGACGTGCTCGCGGAGGGCCGACGGCTCGTCGAGGAGCACTCCGCACCGGACGACGCCGCGCCGGACGCCTCCGGAACACGGCCCGGCGCCGTCGCCCGGCTCGGCACTCTCGGGTGGCCCGCCGACGTCCCGGACGGCGCGCGCCACGGCCTGACCCCGGAGCAGCTCGACCGGCTCGCCGCCGCAGCCCGCGACGCGGCCTCGGCCCTCGCGGAGCACCTCGGCGGCACCGCTCCCTCCGGTGGGGCGACCGCGCAGCGCGTCCTCGTGCTCGGCACCGAGGAGCTCATGCACGCGCCGCTGCTCCTCGCGGCGCGCCTCGCCGACCGGCTCGACGCGCACGGCACCACCGTCGCGTTCTCGTCGACCACCCGCTCCCCCGTCCTCGCGCTCGACGCCGAGGACTACGCGATCCGCACCCGCCTGGTGTTCCCGGACCACGACGAGCCCGCCGACGGGCCCGGCGACAGGTTCGCGTACAACGTCGCGCCCGGCGCCGACCCGCGACGCCGGTTCACGGACGTCGTGGTGGTCGTCGACTCGGCCGGCGACACCCCGGCGCTGAGCGCGCCCGGCGGGCTCCTCGCCCGCGTCGCGGAGCACACCGACCGCGCGCACGTCCTCGTCCTCCCCTCGTACCGGCCCGCCGCCGGAGCACCCCACCCGCAGGAGACCACCCCGTGACCGCGACCACGCCCACCCCGCTCCCGCCGCCGCTGCGCGGACCGGAGTTCGGGAGCTACGCCGCCGACGAGGTCGCCTGGCTGCTCACCGACCTCACCCACGTCGCGCTCGAGGCACCGCTCGAGGAGCGCGAGGAGGCCATCCAGGCGGGTCAGGCGCACTACGCCGAGTCGCTCCCGGTCGAGTACCAGCCGAGCGCCGAGTACCAGGAGCTGTTCCACGAGTCGCTCGCGGAGTCGGCGGCGAAGCTCGCGCACGCTGTCGGCGTCGTCACCGAGCTCACGCTCGCCGAGCGGGGCCGGGGCGCCGTGCTGGTCTCGCTCGCGCGCGCCGGGACCCCCGTCGGGATCCTCATGCGCCGCTGGGCGCGCGAGGTGCACGGGCTGGACCTCCCCCACTACGCGGTGAGCATCGTGCGTGGGCGCGGGATCGACACGGTCGCGCTGCGTCACCTCGCCGCGCACCACCGCCCGCAGGACGTCATGTTCGTCGACGGGTGGACCGGCAAGGGCGCGATCGTGCGCGAGCTGACCGCGGCGGTCGCGGAGGCGAACGTGGCGCTCGGGCTCGGTGCGGGCGAGGGCTTCCGCCCGGACCTCGCCGTGCTGGCCGACCCCGCGGGCTGCGTCGAGCTCTACGGCACCCGCGAGGACTACCTCATCCCGTCGGCGTGCCTGAACTCGACGGTGTCCGGCCTGGTGTCCCGCACGGTGCTCAACGACGACCTCATCGGGCCCGGGGACTTCCACGGCGCGAAGTTCTACGCCGAGCTGGCCGACGCGGACGTCTCGAACCGGTTCCTCGACGCGGTCTCGGAGCGCTTCGCCGAGGTCGCCGACGACGTCGCGCGCGACTGGCCGGTCCTCGCCGCGAGCGACCGCACGCCCACGTGGAGCGGCTGGGCGACCGCCGAGCGGCTGAGCGTCGAGCACGGCATCCACAGCGTCAACCTCGTCAAGCCCGGGGTCGGCGAGACCACGCGCGTGCTGCTGCGCCGGGTCCCGTGGAAGGTCCTGGTCCGCCGCCGCGCCGACCCGGAGCTCGCGCACGTCCTGCTGCTCGCCGAGCAGCGCGGCGTCGAGGTCGTCGAGGTGCCCGACCTGTCGTACCGCTGCGTCGGCCTCGTCCACCCGGGGTTCACGCGCGGGGCCCGCTCGGGCGACGACGTGCTCGCGACGGAGGTCCGCGCATGACCGCCCGCCCGACGCCCACCCCGCGCACGGCCCCGGCCCACCCGGCAGGCCCGGGAACGGGCCCGACGGTCGTCGCGTGCGACCTCGACCGCACGCTCATCTACTCGCGCGCCGCGATGGCACTGCCGGACGGCCCCGAGCCGGCGGTCGTGTGCGTCGAGCACTACGACGGCGCCCCGCTGTCATACGTCACGGAGCGCGCCGAGCGTCTGCTCGTCGAGCTGGCGGCGGCCGCCGTCGTCGTCCCCACGACCACGCGCACGCGCGCGCAGCTCGCCCGCATCCGCATCCCCGGACCGCCGTCGCCCTACGCGATCGCGGCCAACGGCGGCATCCTGCTGGTCGACGGCGAGCCCGACGCCGCCTGGACGGCCGCGGTCCGCGAGCTGCTCGCCGCGACCAGCGTCCCTCTCGCCGACGTCCGCGAGCACATGCGCACCGCGTTCGACGACGCGTGGACCCTGTCCCGCCGCGAGGCCGAGGAGCTGTTCTGCTACGCGGTCGTCGACCGCGCCGCGCTGCCCGAGGGCTTCGTCGCGGACCTGTCCGGGTGGGCCGCCGAGCGCGGCTGGACCGTCTCGCTGCAGGGCCGCAAGCTCTACGTCGTCCCGTCGGCGCTGACCAAGGGCGCCGCGGTGACGGCGCTCGCGGACCGGGTCGGTGCCACGCGCGTGCTCGCCGCGGGCGACTCGCTGCTCGACGCCGACCTGCTCGACGCCGCGCACGCGGGCGTGCGCCCGGCGCACGGCGAGCTCGCCGAGAGCGGCTGGACCCGTCCGCACGTGGCCGTCACCGCGCGCGCCGGGATCCTGGCGGGCGAGGACGTGCTGACGTGGCTGCTCGGCGAGGTCGCGCGCGGCGCGGTCGGCGCGCACACCGCGTCCGTGACCGCCTGACCGGCCGTCCCCCCGACGGGTCCCCCCGGCCGGGCCCTGCGTCCGCGCGACGCGTGCTGTCACACTGGGACGGGGACGAGGCCGTCCCGAGGACCGGCACGAGGACGCGGGAGGTCGGCATGACCCAGCTCTACCCCGCCGCGCTCCTCCCCGGCTCCGCCCTGCTCCCGGCGCGGCGCGACGAGTCGTTCGAGCGGTTCGCGCGCGTCGCGCAGCGCCACCTCGGCGTCCCGCTCGCGCTCGTGTCGCTCGTCTCGCAGGAGGGGCAGGTGTACCCCGGCGCGGCCGGGCTGCCCCCGGACATCGACGAGTCCCGGCACACGCCCCTGACGCACTCGTTCTGCAAGTACGTCGTCGCCGACCGGTCCCCGCTCATCGTCGACGACGCCCGCCGCGTCGCCCTGCTCAAGGACAACCCCGCGATCCCCGAGCTCGACGTGATCGCGTACGCGGGCTACCCGCTGCTCGACGACACGAACGCGGTGGTCGGGTCGATGTGCGTGATCGACCACGTGCCGCGCCGCTGGACGGCCGACGAGCTCGCGCTCCTCGAGGACCTCGCGGCGGCGTGCAGCTCCGAGCTGCGGCTCCGGGGCGAGCGTGAGCGGGCGCGCCGCTCGCAGCAGCAGGCGACGCTCGCGTACCGCCAGGCCGGGCTGCTCCTGCTCGTGAGCGACGCGTTCCAGGACGTCCTCACGGTCGACGACGTCGCGGCGACCTCGGCGCGCGTCGCGGACACGGGGCTGGGCGCCACGACGTCCGGCATCGCGCTGCTCGACCCGGACCGCCGGGGCCTGACGTACACGACGGTCGAGCGGTTCACCGACGACTTCGACCCGCGCTGGCAGCGCGCACGCATCGACGAGGACCGGCCCGCGGCGCACGTGGCCCGCACGCGCGAGCCGCTGTTCTTCCGGGACAACGCCGAGCTCGTCGCGCGGTTCCCGGCGATGGCGCGTCCGACGACCCGCGACGCCGGGGCGAGCGCCGTCCTGCCGCTCGTGTCCGGGCAGGAGCTGCTCGGCGTGCTCACCCTCGGCTGGCGCCTGCCGCGCGAGTTCGACGAGGGCAACCGGACGATCAAGAACGCGCTCGCGGCGTACACCGCCCAGGCGCTGCAGCGCGCGCAGCTGCTGGAGCAGCGCCGCGACGTCGCGCGCACGCTCCAGGACGCGATGCTCACCGCCCTGCCCGAGCCGGCGCACCTGCGCCTGGGTGCCCACTACCTGCCCGCGGGGCGCGCGGACCGCGTCGGCGGGGACTGGTACGACGCGATCGAGCTGCCCGACGGCGGCGTCGCGCTCATGGTGGGCGACGTGACCGGTCACGACATGGACGCCGCCGCGCGCATGGGCCAGCTGCGCTCGACGCTGCGCGCGTTCGCGTGGGACCACCCCGACACCCCGTCCTCGTGGCTCACCCGGCTCGACCGGGCCATCGAGGGCCTGGGCCTCGGGACCATCGCGACGGCCCTCGTCGGGCGCATCGACCGCGACCCGGGCACCGGCGCGTACCGGTTCACCTGGTCGAGCGCCGGGCACCCCGCGCCCGTCCTCGTGCGGCCCGGGCTGCAGAGCGCGGCGCTGCGGGCACCGCAGAACGACCTGCTCCTCGGCGTCGACGCCCGCACGACCCGCCACGACCACACCGACGCGCTCGAGCCCGGCGAGACGCTGCTGCTGCACACCGACGGGCTCATCGAGCGTCGGGGGACGTCGCTGCAGGACGAGGCGAGCGCGCTCGTCGAGGCCGCCGGCAGGCTCGCGCACCTCGACCCCGCCCAGCTCGTCTCGGCGCTCGCCCGCGGGCTCGTCGCCGGCCAGCCGGCGGACGACGTCGTGCTGCTCGCCGCCCAGGTCATCGACGTGGGCTGAGCCTCGGCGCGCCGGCGGTGGCGTCGAGCTCGCCCCGTCGTGCGGGGTGAGCGCCGGCGCCCGGGCTGCACCGTCGAGCGGGCCTCGGCGCGCCGGTCGACAGCCAGGGCGTCGGGGTGACGGCCGGGGCGCGCGGCCCCGGCCGTCCGCGGTCACTCCCCGGGGTACACGACCCCGACCTGCGCGCGCACGGCGTCGAGCGTCCGCATGACCTCGACCGTGTGGTCCCACGTCATGAGCGGGCTCTGCGTGTCGCCCGCCGCGACCCGGCGCGCGACCTCGGCGGCCTCGTACTGCAGGCCCTTCCTGCCGGGCTGCTCGAACGTCCACACGCGACCGTCGCGGCGCTGCACGCGGAACGACGACGGGCCGTAGAAGTTGCCCGCGACGTGGATGAAGCCCTCGGTGCCCGAGATCGCGGCGGTCGTCGGGGTCTTGGCCCACAGCGTCGTCGAGAGGGTCGCCTGAGTGCGGTCGCCGTAGCTCAGCACGATCGACGCCTGCCCGTCGACGCCGGTCTCGGTCAGCGTGCCGGTCGCGTGCACCGCGTCCGGCACACCGAGGAAGTCGTGCGCGAACGACACCGGGTACACGCCGAGGTCGAGCAGCGCGCCGCCCGCGAGCTGCGGGTCGAACAGCCGGGACGCCGGGTTGAACGGGAAGAACTGCCCGTGGTCGGCGGTGAGGTTGACGATCTCGCCGATCTCGCCGGCGTCGATGACCTGGTGCAGCGCGGCCACGTGCGGCAGGAACCGCGTCCACATGGCCTCCATCACGAAGACCCCGGCGGCCTTCGCGGCGGCGAACACCTGCTCGGCCTCGGCGGCGTTGCGGGTGAACGCCTTCTCGACGAGCACGTGCTTGCCCGCGGCGATCGCGAGCAGCGCGTGCTCGAGGTGCTCGGAGTGCGGGGTCGCGACGTACACGGCGTCGACCTGACGGTCCTCGACGAGGTCGCGGTAGCCGATGTGGGTCGTCGGGACGCCGTGCGCGGTCGCGAAGCGCTCGCAGCGGTCCCGGTTGCGGGAGCCGACGGCGACGAGCTGCGCGCGGGTGTGCGCGTTCACCGCGTCGGCGAAGGCACCGGCGATGTTGCCGGCCCCCAGGATTCCCCAGCGGATGGACGGAGCGGTCGACGGGTCCTCGGTGCGAGCCATGCGGCCAACCTAGTACGGCGCGGCGCGACGGTCCTGCGGGTCGGCGTGACGATCGGCACGTCCGGGCACAGCCCCGCCGTGCGCCGGCGCGGGGTCCGTCGCCTGCGCGGGCGGACCCGGCGACGGACCCGCGGCGGACCCGCTCAGGACTTCGCGGCGGCCTTCTTGCGCGGGGCCGCGGCCTTGCGCGCGGGGGCCTTCTTCTTGACCGGCCCGCGCGCACGCTTCTCCGCGAGGAGCTCCTGCGCACGCTCGGGGGTGATCGACTCGACCGCGTCCTCCTTGCGGAGCGTCGCGTTCGTCTCGCCGTCGGTCACGTAGGCGCCGAAGCGGCCCTCCTTGACGACGATCGGCTTGTTCGACACCGGGTCCTCGCCGAGCTCGCGCAGCGGCGGCGCGGCGGTCGCGCCCCGGCCTCGCTTGGGCTGGGCGTAGATCGCGAGGGCCTCCTCGAGGGTGACCGTGAACATGGCCTCCTCGGACGGGAGCGTGCGCGAGTCGGTGCCACGCTTGAGGTACGGCCCGTAGCGGCCGTTCTGCGCGGTGATCTCGGTCCCGGTCTCCGGGTCGACGCCCACGACGCGCGGGAGCGAGAGCAGGCGCAGCGCGTCCTCCAGCGTGACGGTCTGCAGGTCCATCGACTTGAGCAGGGACGCGGTGCGCGGCTTCGGTGCGGCCGCGAGGGCCCGCTTCTTCGCGGCGGCGCTCAGGCCCGGGTCGATCTCGGGCTCGGGCAGCAGCTCGGTGACGTACGGGCCGTAGCGGCCGCTCTTCGCGACGATCGTCGTGCCCGTCACGGGGTCCTCCCCGAGCACCAGGTCGCCCTCGGGCTGCCTCTCGAAGAGCTCGCGGGCCTTGGGGACCGTGAGCTCGTCGGGGGCGAGGTCCTCCGGCACCGACGCCCGGCGCGGCGTCCCGTCCGGCCCGCTGAGGTCGCGGGTGTCCTCGAGGTAGGGGCCGTAGCGGCCGACGCGCAGCGTGATGCCGTCGCCGATGTCGATCGAGTTGACCTCGCGCGCGTCGATGTCGCCGAGGTTCGCGACGAGGCCGCGCAGGCCGCCGCCGTCCACCCCGGGGTCCTCGCCGAAGTAGAACTGGCTCAGCCACGCGCTGCGCTCGCGGTTGCCCGCGGCGATCTCGTCGAGGTCGGCCTCCATCGCGGCCGTGAAGTCGTAGTCGACGAGCCGGTCGAAGTTCTCCTCGAGCAGCCGCGTCACCGCGAACGCGAGCCAGCTCGGCACGAGCGCCTGCCCGCGGCCGGTCACGTAGCCGCGGTCCTGGATCACCGAGATCGTCGCCGCGTACGTCGAGGGGCGGCCGATCCCGCGCTCCTCGAGCGCCTTGACGAGGCTCGCCTCGGTGTAGCGCGGCGGCGGCGACGTGCGGTGCCCGTCGGCCGTGAGGTCCGTGCCCGTGAGCGCGTCGCCCTCGACCATGTTGGGCAGGCGGGCCTCGCGCTCCTCGGCGGCCTTGTCCTTGCCCTTGGCCTTGCCGGTGGGCTCGTCGGCACCGTCCGCCGCGCCGTCGACCCCGTCGGCGCCCGCGACGGCCGTGGGGGCGTCGTCCTCGTAGCGGTCGGCGTCGCGGCCCTCCTCGTACGCGGCCATGAACCCGCGGAACGTGATGACCGTGCCCGACGCGGCGAACACCGCGTCGACGTCGCCGTCACCGAGCGGCGAGCCCGACGCCCCGGGGGCGCCCAGCCGGGCCGTCGCGCCGATCCGCACCGAGGCCGTCGAGCCGCGCGCGTCCGCCATCTGCGAGGCGACCGTGCGCTTCCAGATGAGCTCGTAGAGCCGGAACTGGTCGCCCGAGAGCTCGCGCGCGACCTGCGCCGGCGTGCGGAACTGGTCCCCGGCGGGCCGGATGGCCTCGTGGGCCTCCTGCGCCCCCTTGGCCTTGCTCGTGTAGACGCGCGCCTTGTCGGGCACGTACTCCGCGCCGTAGAGCTCGCCGGCCTGGCGGCGCGCGGCGTCGATCGCCTGCGACGACAGCGCCGGGGAGTCCGTACGCATGTAGGTGATGTAGCCGTTCTCGTACAGGCCCTGCGCGGTGCGCATCGTCTGGCGCGAGCCCATGCGCAGCTTGCGGCTGGCCTCCTGCTGGAGGGTCGACGTCGTGAACGGCGCGGCGGGCTTGCGCGTGTACGGCTTCGTCTCGAGGCTGCGGACCTCGAACGACGACTCCGCGAGCCCGGCGACGAGGGCGCGTGCGGCGGGCTCGTCGAGGTGGCGCACGTCCTGCTGGCGGAGCCGGCCACGGTCGTCGAAGTCGCGCCCGGACGCGACCCGCTGCCCGTCGACCTGCACGAGCCGCGCGCCGAAGGTGCCCGCGCGGGTCTCGTCGCCGCGCGTGTCGACCTGGCCGAACGTCCCCGTCACGTCCCAGTACTCGGCGGTGCGGAACGCCATGCGCTCGCGCTCGCGCTCGACGACGAGCCGGGTCGCGACGGACTGCACACGGCCCGCGGACAGCCCCTGGCGGACCTTGCGCCACAGGACCGGCGACACCTCGTAGCCGTAGAGGCGGTCGAGGATGCGGCGGGTCTCCTGCGCGTCGACGAGGCGGTCGTCGAGCTCACGGGTGTTCGCGAGGGCCCGCTGGATCGCCTCGCGGGTGATCTCGTGGAACACCATGCGCTTGACGGGGACCTTGGGCTTGAGCTCCTGGAGCAGGTGCCAGGCGATGGCCTCGCCCTCGCGGTCCTCGTCGGTCGCGAGGAAGAGCTCGTCGGACTCCTTGAGGAGCCGCTTGAGCTCCGAGACCTTCTTCTTCTTGTCGGCGTCGACCACGTAGTACGGGTCGAACCCGTTGTCCACGTCGACGGCGAACTTCCCGTAAGGGCCCTTCTTCATGTCCGCGGGCAGCTCGCTCGGCTGCGGCAGGTCGCGGATGTGGCCGACGCTCGCCTCGACGTCGTACCCCTCGCCGAGGTACCCCGCGATCGTGCGCGCCTTGGCGGGCGACTCCACGATGACGAGCTTGCGACCTGCGGACATGCGTTCCTGCTTCCTCGTGGGGTGGGGGACGGTTCGCAGGCCGTGCCCCCGGTGGCGGACGGTCGTCGCCCCGCGCCGGTCCGGCTGGTGCGTCGACACCGTCGCCCCGGCACTCTACGACCTTGCGTCAAGGAGCCTCGACGCGCGCGGTGGCGGCGTGCCGCACCAGGAGGATCACCGCGAACGCGAGCGCGCTCACCGCGACGACGCCGAGCACGGCCCCCGCGTACGCGGTGAGCAGGTCGGCGCGCGCCTCGAGCTCACCGGCGCGGTCCCACGTGCGGCGCAGGGACACGGCGGACGGGACCGCGGCCGCGACCCCGACGAGCCCGAGCAGCAGCGCCCCGGTGCGCGAGCCGGCGACCGAGGACCGCGAGCTGCGGGCGAGGGCGATCTCGCCGGTCGCGGTCCGCGGTGCGTCCCCGGGCACCCCGGGGTGGCGCGCGACGAGCACGCACGTGACGCACGTCCAGAACAGCACGACGAGCACCGCCGCGATGACGTCGCTCGGCCGGTGCCACTGCCCGACGAGCGTCGAGACGCCCGTCGCCGCGGTGTACCCGGCGCCGAGCGCCGCGGCCCACGGCCGGACGCGCGGCGGGACGACGAGCACGAGCACCGCCGAGACGGACGCGGCCGCGGTCGTGTGACCGCTCGGCAGCGCGTTCATCTCCGGCCCGGGGACCCCGAGGTCGGGACGGTCGGTGACGATCCTCTTGATCAGCTGTGTCGTGACGTTCGAGCCCGCGACGAGCACGACGACCTGGATCGCGAGCGCCCACCGCCGGCGGACGAGCGCGATGAGCATCGCCGCGACGAGCACGAGCGCGATGTAGCTGACCGACACGACGTCGAGCACCGGCTCGGCCACGGTCCACAGCGCGCCCTGGCCGTACTCGGCGCCGCGCAGCACGGCCTCCTCGGTCCACTGGCCCGCCCACGTCTCGACGAAGACGCGCCACGTCGCGACGATCCCGAGCACCGCGACGACCGCGACGAGGACGCCGGGCAGGCTGCTGGCGCGTCGGCCGCCGCCGGGCACGTCGCTCGGGACGCGTCCGACGGGCCGCTCTCGGGGTGGGCTCGCACTGGGCACGGCCCCACGGTAGGCGACGCCCGGACTCCTCGTGCGCGGAGGGGCGGCCGGAGCGCACGCGGCCACAGAGAGTTCACAGGGTTCCGTCAGACCCGCCACAGGGTGCGCGCGCACGCTGGGCGGCATGACGCTCACGACGCCCCGGCGCGAACCCCTGACCCGTGCCGACGGGACCGCCGTGCGGGCCCTCGTCGTCGACGACGAGCCCATGCTCGCCGAGCTCCTCTCGACCGCGCTGCGCTACGAGGGCTGGCAGGTCGAGTCCGCGCTGAGCGGGCAGGCCGCGATCGCCGACGCGCGCCGCCTCGAGCCCGACGTGATCGTGCTCGACATCATGCTGCCGGACCTCTCGGGCCTCGAGGTGCTGCGCCGCATCCGCGCGTCCCACCCCTACGTCCCGGTGCTGTTCCTCACCGCGAAGGACGCCGTCGAGGACCGCGTCGCGGGGCTCACCGCGGGCGGCGACGACTACGTGACGAAGCCGTTCAGCCTCGAGGAGGTCGTGGCCCGGCTGCGTGCGCTGCTGCGCCGGGCCGGCGCGGTCGACCAGCGCGAGGAGGCCGTGCTCGTCGTCGGGGACCTGCGCCTCGACGAGGACAGCCACGAGGTCTCTCGGGCCGGCCGCGACATCCGGCTGACCGCGACCGAGTTCGAGCTGCTCCGCTACCTCATGCGCAACCCCCGCCGGGTGCTGTCCAAGGCGCAGATCCTCGACCGCGTGTGGCAGTACGACTTCGGCGGCCAGGCCAACATCGTCGAGCTGTACGTCTCCTACCTGCGGCGCAAGATCGACGCCGGGCACGAGCCGATGATCCACACGCTGCGGGGTGCCGGGTACGTGCTCAAGCCGGCCCCGTGACGGGATCGCCCCGCCGCTGGACCCTCGGGCGGCGCCTCGTCGCGGTGCTGGTGGGGCTGCTCGCGCTCGTCGCGGGCGTCGTGGGAGTCGTCTCGACGCTCGCGCTGCGGGGGACGCTGACCGACCAGGTCGACGCGCGCCTCGCGTCCGCGAGCGCGCGGGCGGCGGACGCGCCGGGCCCGCGGGCGGGCGGGGCC
>NZ_JBFTER010000139.1:0-11390 GCF_047229345.1 Cellulomonas jepli
CCAGCAGGCCGTGGACGAGGAGCTCGCGACCGAGCAGCCAGGTCGACATCGTGTGCTGGCCCGTGAAGACGGTGCGCGCGGCGGCACGCGGCTCGGCGCGGGACGCTCGTCCGGCGGGGACCCGACCGAGGTGGCCGAGACGGACCGGCACGAGGTCGCAGGCGCCGGCGCGCGCTGAGCCGGGCACCGCTCCCCGCCCGACGCGGACGGCGGGACGCACGACGGTCCCCCCGGTGCACCGCACACCCGGGGGACCGTCGTGCTGCGCGGGGCCGGCATCGGCGCCGGTCCCGCGGCTCCTCAGCGGTCGACGCGCGCGCTGCCGCCGCCCGCGAGCTTGAGCACCTCGGCCTTGGTGACCATCGTGGTGTCGCCCGGGGTCGTCATCGCGAGCGCACCGTGCGCCGCGCCGTACTCGACGGCCGTCTGGAGAGGCTGCCCGTCGAGCAGGCCGTAGATCAGGCCCGACGCGAACGAGTCGCCGCCGCCCACGCGGTCGAGGATCTCGAGGCGCTCGCGGTGCGTGGCCTGCACGACGCCGGTGGCCTTCGACCACGCGATCGCGCCCCAGTCGTTGACGGTCGCGGACCGCACGGTACGCAGCGTCGTGCCGATCACCGAGAAGTTCGGGTAGGTCGCCGCCGCCTTCTCGATCATCGCCGTGAACGAGTCGAGCTCGAGCTCGGAGAGGTTCTCGTCGACGCCCTCGACCTCGAAGCCGAGGCTCGCGGTGAAGTCCTCCTCGTTGCCGATCATCACGTCGATGTACGGCGCGATGGCCCGGTTGACCTCCTGGGCCTTCGCCTGGCCGCCGATCGCCTTCCAGAGGCTCGGGCGGTAGTTGAGGTCGTAGGAGACGACGGTGCCGTGGCGCTTGGCGGCGGTGACCGCCTCGATCACGGTCTCGGCCGCCGACTCGCTGAGCGCCGCGAAGATGCCGCCGGTGTGCAGCCACCGCGCGCCGAGCGTGCCGAACAGGTGGTCCCAGTCGACGTCGCCGGGCGTGAGCTGGCTCGCGGCGGTGTGCCCACGGTCGCTCACGCCGACCGCCCCGCGCACGCCGAACCCGCGCTCGGTGAAGTTGAGGCCGTTGCGCACGCTGCGGCCGATGCCGTCGTACGGGACCCAGCGGATGTGCTCGGTGTCGAGCCCGCCGGTGAGGATCAGGTCCTCGACGAGCCGGCCGATCTCGTTGTCGGCGAGCGCCGTGACGATCGCGCCGCGCAGCCCGAACGCGCGGCGCAGGCCGCGGGCCACGTTGTACTCGCCGCCACCCTCCCAGGCGCGGAACTGGCGGGCGGTGCGGATGCGGCCCTCACCGGGGTCGAGCCGCAGCATGACCTCGCCGAGGGAGACGATGTCGTAGCGGCACTCGGACGCGGGGCGGATCTGGAGCTCGGTCATCGGGGCTTCCTCGTCGGGGTGGGGCGGGTGCGGGGGTGCTGCGGGTGCGGCGACGGAGGTCGTCGGCGTCGGGAGCGCGGAGGTCACGCCTCGGGGGCCTGGCGCCCGGTCCGGGGTGCCGGCGATCAGGCGCCGCGGGCGGCGAGCGCGACGGCGGCGGTCGTGAGCTCGGTGATGCCGGCGGTGTCGCGCGCCCGGATCCTGTCGCGCGGGACCATCCACGAGCCGCCGACGGCGGTGACGGACGGCAGCGCGAGGTACTCGTGCAGGTTCGCCGGGCTCACGCCGCCGGTGGGCACGAACCGCACGCCGCCGAACGGCGCGGCGAGCGCGGCGATCGCCGGCGCGCCGCCCGAGGTGCCGGCCGGGAAGAACTTGACGGTCGTGAGCCCGAGCTCGAGGGCCGCCTGGATCTCGGTCGCGGTGACCGCGCCGGGCAGGGCGAGCACGCCGTGCTCGTGGCAGCGCTCGACGACCGCACGGCTGGTGCCCGGCGAGACGACGTAGCTCGCGCCGGCGGCGACGGCCTGGTCGACCTGCTCGACGGTGAGCACGGTCCCGGCGCCGACGAGCACGTCGCCGCGGTCGGTGAGGACGCGGATCGCGTCGGCCGCGGCGGCGGTGCGGAACGTCACCTCGGCGACGGGGAGGCCACCGGCGACGAGCGCGTCACCGAGCGCCGAGGCGTCGGCGGCGTCGTCGAGCACCACCACGGGGACGAGGCGTGCCTCGGCGAGGGCTGACAGGGTGTCCATCGGGCTTCCGTTCCGCTAGGCGTAATGATCGTGTCGTTGTGTGAAACGACTGTCGCACAGAAGGACCGTGCGGCTCAACCCCCCGAGGGCGAGCGGAGCGCGCCGGGCCCGCCTCCACGGTCCCCGCAGCGCATCCTCGGCGGGGGGGGCGGCGGGGCGTCAGCGCGCGAGCCAGCCCCCGTCGACCGGCAGGATCGCGCCGTTGACGTAGTCCGCGGCGTGCGAGCACAGGAACAGCACCGCACCCGCGATGTCGGAGGCCAGCGCCCAGCGCCCCGCCGGGATGCGGCTGAGGATCTCGTCGCTGCGCGCCTGGTCCTGGCGCAGGTCGTGCGTGTTCGCGGTGGCCACGTACCCGGGCGCGACGGCGTTGACGTTGACCCCGGACTCGGCCCACTCGTTCGCCAGCGCGCGCGTGAGCCCGGCGATCCCCGACTTCGACGACGTGTAGCCGGGCACGTTGATGCCGCCCTGGAAGCTCAGCATCGACGCCGTGTTCACGATCTTGCCCGAGCCGCGCGCGACCATCGTGCGGCCGACCTCGCGCGAGAGCACGAACGCCGAGCGCAGGTTCACGTCGAGCACGTGGTCGAAGTCCTCGTCGGAGTGCAGCGCCGCGGGCGTCCGGCGGATCGTCCCGCCGTTGTTCACGAGGATGTCGACGTGCCGCGCCGCGAGGTCCGCCGCGAGGGCCGTGACCTGCGCGCGGTCCGAGAAGTCCGCCTTCAGCGGGACGAACGTGCGCCCGAGCCCCTCGACGACCGTGCGGGCGTCGCTCTCGCCCGCCGGCAGGTCGTGGCTCACGCCGATGATGTCCGCCCCCGCCGAGGCCAGCGCCTCGGCGATCGCGAGGCCGATCCCCCGGCTCGCACCCGTCACGACCGCGGTCCTGCCGGACAGCCCGAACAGGCTCTCGGCGTACGCGGCGGTGCTGTGCGGGGCGGTGGGGCTGGTGGCGGTGCTCATGTCAGCTCTCCTGGTAAGGGTGGCGAGCCGACCGGAGGGTCAGCCCGTGTGACCGAGCGCCGCGGAGATGCGCTCCGCGGTCGCGACGGCCAGGGGGGCCATCGCCTCGATCTGCTCGATGCTGTGCTCGAGGGTCAGCGTCGAGATGCTGACCCCGTAGGTGATGCTGTGCGTGGTGTCCCGGATCGGTGCGGCGACGCAGGCGACGCCGGGGACGTTCTCCTCGCGGTCCATCGCGTAGCCGAGCCGCCGGATCTCGGCGACCTCGGCCCGCAGCTCCTCGAGGGTCGTGATGGTGTGCGGGGTGCGGCGCGGGAGCCCGACGCGCTCGACGAAGCGCTCGAGCCCCTGGTCGGTGAAGCCGCTGAGCACGGCCTTGCCGATCCCCGAGGTGTGCAGCGGGATCGCCAGGCCGACGCGCGACGGCATGAGGTACGGCTTGTCGGAGTCCGCGCGGACCAGGTAGACGATCTCGTCGCCGTTCTTGGCCCCCACGTGCACCGTGCAGTGCGTCCGCTCGACGAGCTCGTCGACGAACGGCTGCGCGATCGCCGCGATGTCGATGCGGGCCATCGCCTGCCCCGCGAGCGACAGGATCTTGGGCCCCGGCAGGTAGGTGCCGTCCGCGGCCAGCGAGACGAACTGCCGGTCGATGAGCGTCGCGAGGATCCGGTGCGTCGTGGCCTTCGCGAGACCCGTCGCCTCGACCACGTCCGTGAACCGGCCGTGCGCCATCGCGGCCTCGAGCACGAGCAGCGTCTTCTCGCTCGCCCCCAGCACGGGCGCGACCGGCGGCAGGGGCACGTCACCCGGCGGCTGGTCCCCTCGTCGAGTGCCTGGTGCGGGCGTCGAGTCGGTGACCATGTCCGTCTGCCTGTCGTCCGGTGCGCGTCAGCGCATGTCGGTGATGGGATGCCCATCCATGTCGTCGAACGCCTGATTCTCGCCTGCCATGGCCCAGACGAACGAGTAGCTCGCGGTCCCGACCCCGGAGTGCACCGACCAGCTCGGCGAGATCACCGCCTCCTGGTTGCCGACGAGCAGGTGGCGCGTCTCGTCGGGCAGGCCCATGAGGTGCACCACGCGCGCGTCCGCCGGCAGGTCGAAGTAGAGGTACGCCTCGGTCCGCCGGTCGTGCGTGTGCGCCGGCATCGTGTTCCACATGCTGCCCGGGTGCAGCTGGGTGACGCCCATGACGACCTGGCAGCTGCGCACGCCGTTCTCGTGGATGTACTGCGTGAGGGTGCGCCGGTTCGACGTGAGCGGGTCGCCGAGCTCGCGCACCGTGCCCTCCCCGGCGGCGACGAACGTCGTCGGGTAGGACGTGTGCGCGGGCGCCGAGGCGACGTAGAACCGCGCTGGCCCGGCCTCGCCGGTGGGGTCGGTCGACGCGAACGTGACCTTCTCCGCGCCGCGGCCGACGTACAGGCACGAGCCGTGCCCGGCGTCGTAGGTCGTGCCGTCCACGGTGATCGTGCCCGGGCCGCCGACGTTGACGATCCCGGCCTCGCGGCGGGCGAAGAACTGCTCGCTGCGGATCTCCGGGGCGCCGACGAGGTCGAGCGGCGCGTCGGTCGGGACGGCGCCGGCGAGGACCAGGCGGTCGTGGTGGGTGAGGACCGAGCGGACCTCGCCGTCGACGAACAGGTCGGGGACGAGGTACCGGCTGCGCAGCCCGGCGGTGTCGAGGCCGGGCACCTGGTCGGGGCTGGTGGCGTAGCGCTGTTCCATGAGGCTCCTTCTCGGGGAGGGGTGCGGGCGGTGCGGGCGCGCCCCGGTGGAGGCGCGCCCGCGGGCGGCGTCAGGGGTTCAGGAGGCCGAGGGCGGTCGGCAGCCAGAGCGACAGGCCGGGGGTGAACATCACCATGACCAGGGTCGCGACGAGGGCCGCGAAGAACGGCATGAGCTGGCGGACGACGGGCTCGATGCCGACGCCGGCGATCTTGGCCCCGACGAACAGGACCGTGCCGACCGGCGGGGTGATCGTCCCGATGCAGAGGTTGAAGATGATCATGATGCCGAAGTGCACGGGGTCGATCCCGAAGCTCATGACCATGGGCAGGAAGATCGGCGTGAAGATCAGCACCGCCGGGGTCGCGTCCATGAAGCAGCCGACGACGAGCAGCACGACGGCGATGAGCAGGAGCAGGACGACGGGGTTCTCGCTGATCCCGAACATCGCCGACGAGACGGCCGCGGGGACCTTCGCGAACGACAGGACGAAGCCCATGATCGTCGAGACGCCGACGAGGAACATGACGACCGCCGTCGTGCGCGCCGCCTCCATGAGGATCCGCGGCAGCTCGCCCACCTTGATGGTGCGGTAGACGAACGACAGCACGAGCGAGTAGATCACCGCGATGCACGCGGCCTCGGTCGCGGTGAAGAACCCGGCCAGGATCCCGCCGATGACGACGACGATGAGCAGGAGCGACGGGACCGCGTCGAGCAGGGTCTTGACGCCCTCGCCGAACGTGACCTTCTCCGTGTAGCGGAGCTCCCGGTGCTTGCGGGAGTAGAGGAACACGATGAGCATGCAGGCCAGGGCCCACATGATCCCCGGGACGTAGCCGGCGACGAACAGCGCCGCGACCGACGTGCTCGAGACCAGCGAGTACACGA
The DNA here is from genome assembly GCF_047229345.1 of Cellulomonas jepli. Taxonomy (NCBI): domain Bacteria; kingdom Bacillati; phylum Actinomycetota; class Actinomycetes; order Micrococcales; family Cellulomonadaceae; genus Cellulomonas; species Cellulomonas jepli. Next base: position 5,748 of record NZ_JBFTER010000139.1, read on the forward strand.
TCATCAGGTTGCTCGGCGGGATGAGCATGCCCGACGGCGCCGACGCCACGTTGACCGCGGCGGCGAAGCTCTTGTCGTAGCCCTCCTTGGCCTGCAGCGGGGCCATCGTCGTGCCGACCGCGGCGGCGGCCGCGATGGCCGAGCCGCTGACCGCGCCGAACAGCGCGTTCGCGGCGATGTTGGTCTGCGCGAGCGAGGCGGGCGCCCGACCGACGAGCACCTTCGCGGCGTTGATGAGCCGCAGGGCTATCCCGCCGTTGTTCATGATGACGCCGGCCAGCACGAAGAACGGGATGGCGAGCAGCGCGAACGAGTTGATGCCGCGGAACATCTGCTGCGCGGCCGTCAGCACGCCGTTCTGGGTGCCGACGATGACGAACATGGCGAGCGTCGCGGAGAGCCCGACCGCGATGCTGATGGGCGCACCGATCAGCAGCAGGACGGCGATGCCGACGACGAGGACGAGCCCGGCGAGTGCGGCGATGTCCATGGTGTGCCCCTCCCTACGAGATCTCGAGCTCGGCGTCCGGGTCGACCGCGAGCTCCGCGCCCGTGATGATCCGGATCAGGTGGTAGACGGTGTAGAACGCGGTCAGCACACCCGAGAGCGGCAGCGCGAGGTAGAGCCAGCCCACGTTGACGGGCAGGCCGGTGAGGTTCTGGTCCCACGCCAGCGCGGACACGCGGAACCCGCCCCAGACGAGCGTGAGCAGCGTGAACGCGAGGATCGAGAGCTGCGCGAGCACGCTCGCGACGAGCTGGACCCGGGCGGGGGCGCGGGCCACGGCGATGTCGACGGCGATGTGCCCCCGCTCGCCGAAGACCAGCGCGGCCCCGAAGAGGCCCAACCAGATGAACAGGTACTTGGCGAGCTCCTCGGACCAGCCGCTCGGGCTGTCGAGGACCTGCCGCGCGAAGACCTGCCACGTGACGTCGAGCACGAGCGCGGCGAACAGCACCACGCACACCCACGTCAGCGCGCGGTCGAGCGCGTTCTTGACGGCATTCATGTCGGGCCCCTCCGGGTTCCTACGGCAGTCGCCGGGTCACTTCGCGGCGGCGCGGACCTGGGCGTGGATCTCCTGGAGGTACTCGCTCGTGAGCTTCGACTCCGTCAGGGGCGCGATGGCCGCGGCGAACGCCTCCTCGTCGACCTCGTTGAACTTCGCCCCGGCGTCCTTCGCGGCCTGGGTGGCGACGTCGATCTCGGTCTTCCAGAGCTCGCCCTCCTCCTCGACGGCCGTCTGGACCTCCTCGAGGAAGATCTCGCGGACGTCGTCCGGCATCGCGTCGAGCACCTTGGGGTTCACCAGCAGGTAGTCGGGGAGCATCAGGTGCTTGGTGTAGCTGAAGTACGGCGCGACCTCGGAGTGCTTGACGCCCGTGTAGGTCAGCTCGTTGTTCTCGGCCCCGTCGATGACGCCGGACTGGATGGCCGTGTAGACCTCGCCCATGCCCATGGGCGCCCCGCTCGCCCCCATGAGGCGCATCATCTCGATGTTCGTGTCCGACTCGATGACCCGGATCTTCATGCCGGCCATGTCCTCGGGCGTGGTGATGGGGCCCTTCGAGTTGTACATCGAGCGGACGCCGCCGTGGAACGCGCCGAGGACGTGCAGGCCCTCGTCGTCGAGCGAGGAGTAGAGCTCCTCGACGATCTCGGGGTCGTTCGTCGTCTCGCGCTGGTGGTCCTGCGAGTCGAACGTGAACGGCAGGTTGAAGACGACGAAGTCGGGGTTGTAGTTCTCGAGCAGCGGGCTCGCGACCATCGACATCTCGATCGTGCCGGCCTTGACCAGCTCGATGGTCTCCTTCTGCGCGCCGAGGGTCTCGTTCGGGAAGACCTCGATGTCGTACTTCCCGTCGGTGCGCTCCTTGAGCCGGTCCCCCATCGCGTCGAGCGCGACGAACTGGGGGTGGTTCGGCTGCTGGTTGAACGCGAGCTTGAAGACCGTCTCGGCGGCCGCGCCCGAGTCGGCGGTGCTGTCGCCGGGGCCGGCGGCCGTGCCCGTGCCGGCGCTGCAGGCGGCGAGCGCGAGGACCGCGCCCATCGCGGCGGTAGCGGAAACGACTCTGTTTCGCCTCATCGTGAGCTCCTTGTCGGCCCACGGACGTGGGCGCTCGTGCGCTCGGTGGAGCGCGGGGGACGTGCCAGGAGGGGACGTGCTGGGGGGCGTGCTGGGGGTGGTGCGCGCCGGTGCGGTGGGGTCCGCGGCGGCGTCCTTGCGTCGGTCTCGACTTCGGTGTCAGACTTGCATGGAACTCGGTTCCACTGAGCGGAACCGTAGCGCGGCGCAGCGCGACGGTCAACACGCTCGTCCGGGACCCGGGAGACGCCCGACGCAGGACCCGACGACGCCGGAGCCCGAGGACCCGGGCCCGGCCCCGCACGACCCTCCGCAGCGCACGACACCCCCGTCGCCGCGCTCGGACCGCTCGACCCGCACGGACACGGTGTCCGTGCCGCACGCCGCTCATCCCCGACGGAGGACCCATGCCCACGCCCCCGAACCTCTTCGTGTCCGCGTACATCACCGCCCCGGGCGGCGACCCGCAGCAGGAGGACGAGTTCTTCGACGCGGTCGCCGGGCTCGAGATCGGCGGCCTCGAGTTCGCGCTCGCCCCCGAGGGCGCACGGACCCTCGACCCGGCGTGGATCGACCAGCACGTCCTCCCGACCTGGGACCTCGTCGTCACGCTCGTCCCGACGATGATGGTCCGGCTCGGCACCGAGCCTGCCTACGGCCTCGCGTCCCGTGACGAGGCCCAGCGCGCCCGGGCGCTCGCCGACGTCGCCCGGGCCCGCGACCTCGCCCGCTCGCTCGCCGACACGCACGGCCGCCGCCGCGTCACCGCCATCGAGATCCACACCGCCCCCGGCCCGGTGCTCGGGTCGCGCGAGGCGTTCACCCGCTCGCTCGACGAGATCCTCACCTGGGAGCTCGCGGGCGCCGAGCTCCTCGTCGAGCACTGCGACGCGCACGTGCCCGGGCAGACGGCGGCCAAGGGCTTCTTCACGCTCGCCGACGAGCTCGCGGTCGTGCAGGGCTACGGCCTCGCGCCCGACGTGCTCGGCATGTGCGTCAACTGGGGGCGCTCCGCGATCGAGGGCCGCGATCCCGCGCTCGCCGTCGAGCACACCCGGGCCGTCGCCGACGCCGGGCTCCTGCGCGCGCTCGTGCTGTCGGGCGCGACCGACGTCGACTCCGCCTGGGGACCGGCGTGGACCGACATGCACATCCCGACGCGCGGCGACGACGCGACGCTCGCGGCGTCCGCGGTCTCGCTGCTCGGGCCCGACGAGATCGCCGCGACGATCAAGGCCGCGGGCGACGTCCCCCGCATCGGGCTCAAGTACGCCGTCCGGCCGCAGGACGCCGGCGTCGAGACCCGGGTCGCGCTGCTGGCCGCGACGCTGCAGCAGGTCACGGACGCGCGCGCCGCGCTCTGAGCCCCGGCTCACCCCGCCCGGCGCACCGACCGCGTGCGCCGGGCGGCCCCCACCTCGTCCGCGGACCCGCGGGCACCCGCAACGACGCGAGGGCACCATGACCGACGACCGGACCCCCCAGCTCTTCCGCACCCTCAGCCCGGGGGGCCTGCGCAACTTCGCCGACGACCTGCGCGCCGAGAACACCGGCGCGGTGCTGCTCCTCGCGGGCACCGTGCTCGCGCTCGTGTGGGCGAACTCGCCCTGGTCCGGCGCGTACGAGGCGCTCAGCGACACCGTCGTCGGGCCGTCCGCGCTGCACCTCGACCTCACCGTCGCGCAGTGGGCGACCGACGGGCTGCTCGCGGTGTTCTTCTTCGTCGTCGGGCTCGAGCTCAAGCGCGAGGTCGTCGACGGGCAGCTCCGCACGCCCTCCACCGCGATCGTGCCGATCCTCGCGGCCGTCGGCGGCATGGCGGTGCCCGCGCTCGTCTACACGCTCGTCAACACGTCCTCCGACGGCGGGTCGCTCGACGGCTGGGCGATCCCCGTCGCGACCGACATCGCGTTCGCCGTCGCCGTCCTCAGCGCGTTCGGCCGCCGGCTCCCGACCGCGCTGCGCGCGTTCCTGCTCACGCTCGCGGTCGTCGACGACCTGCTTGGCATCGTCGTGATCGCGGTCTTCTACGCCGACGGGCTCGCGCTCGTGTGGCTCGCCGCGGCCGCGGGAGCGATCGCGCTGTTCGCGGTGCTGGTGCGCCGGCGCCGCCCGAACGCGTGGCTGCTCGTGCCGCTCGCTCTGCTCGCCTGGGGCTTCATGCACGCGTCCGGCATCCACGCGACGATCGCCGGCGTGCTGCTCGGCTTCACCGTCCCGGCGCTCGCCCGCCCCGGGCAGGACGTGAGCCTCGCCGAGCGGTTCGAGCACCTCTGGCGCCCCGTCTCCGCGGGGTTCGCCGTCCCGGTGTTCGCGCTGTTCGCCGCGGGGGTCAGCCTGAGCCCGAGCGCGCTGGCGAGCGCCGCCGCCGACCCCGTCGCGCAGGGCGTCGCCCTCGGGCTCGTGCTCGGCAAGCCTGCGGGGATCCTGCTCGCGGCGTTCGTGCTCGTGCGGCTCACGCGGGCGAGCCTGGACCCGGCCGTCCGCTGGCCCGACCTCACGGCGGTCGCGTGCGTCGGCGGTGTCGGCTTCACCGTCTCGCTGCTGATCGGCGACCTGTCGTTCGACGTCGGCTCACCGCACGCGGAGCACGTCACCGCCGCCATCCTCGTGGGCTCGCTCGCCGCTGCGGCGCTCGGCGCGGTGCTGCTGCGGCTCCGTACCCGGGCACACCTGCGGGCCACGGAGGTGGTCGACTCCGCGACGGGCTGAGCGGGTCGCGGAGGCCGGGCGCCTCGTGCTCGCGGGCGGGGTGCAGCGCGGGTTGCGCGCTCGTCGACGGCGCAGCGGGATGCGCCTGCACGTGCCGGCCGCTGCCGCGCCTCAGGAGCCGACGAGCCCCGACTCGTAGGCGGCGATCACGAGCTGGACCCGGTCCCGGCAGCGGAGCTTGCGCAGCGCCTCGGAGACGTGCGACTTGACCGTCGCCTCGGTGATCCACAGCTCGGCGGCGATCTCGGCGTTCGAGAGCCCGCGAGCCACCGCGCGCAGCGTCTTGAGCTCGCGGGGCGTCAGGTCGTCGAGGCCCGGCACCGGGACCGGCTCGGGCGTGCGCGCGGTGACGTCGTGCACGAGCCGGCGCGTGACCGACGGACCGAGCAGCATCGACCCGTCGGCCACCATCCGCACGGCCTCGACGAGCCGCTCGGCCGTGACGTCCTTGAGCAGGAACCCGCTGGCACCGGCGCGCAGCGCGTCGTACACGTACTCGTCGAGGTCGAACGTCGTCAGGACCAGCACGCGCGTCGCGGGGTGCTCGGCGCTGATCCGGGCGGTCGCCGCGATGCCGTCGAGCACCGGCATGCGGATGTCGACGACGGCGACGTCGGGCGCGTGCCGGGCGACGAGGTCGAGCAGCACGCGGCCGTCGGGCGCGGCGCCGACCACCTCCAGGCCGGGTGCGGCGCCGAGGATGGCGGCGAAGCCCTGCAGGACGACGGGCTGGTCGTCGGCCACGACGACGCGCGTCACGCGGCCCCCTCCGCCTCGGCCGGCTCGGTCGGGTCGGGCGCGACCGGGTCCGGCGCGACGGTGCGCTCGCCGGACGACCCCGTGG
>NZ_JBFTER010000140.1:0-11140 GCF_047229345.1 Cellulomonas jepli
AACGAGGCCTTCATGAGACCCCCGCCCCCGTCCCACCACCAGGCTCAACGGCGCGCCACGGCCTGCACCGCGGCCGCGGCGGGCGCCGCACCCGCCGGCACCGTCGCGCAGTCCCCCGGCGCCCGCGCCGCCGCCGTCCCCGGCGGCTGCGGCCAGCTGTTCGACGACTTCGCCTACACATCCTCGTCCGACCCCGCCCTGCGCTCGCGCGGCTGGACCGTCCGCACGGGCGCGGGCGGGCCGGGCGTGTCCGGCAACACGTGGTCCGCGTCCAACGTCGACTTCCCCGGGAGCGGCGCGGCGCGCACGATGCGCCTGCGCGCCCAGACCGACGGCACCGCCGCCGGCACGGTCAACGCCGAGGTCTACCAGCAGCGCAAGTTCTTCGAGGGGACCTACGCGAGCCGCGTGCGGTTCACGGACGCGCCGATCAGCGGGGCCGACGGCGACCCCGTCGTCCAGACGCTCTTCACGATCACGCCGCTCGACTTCCCCAACGACCCGGCGTACGGCGAGGCCGACTTCGAGTACCTGCCCAACGGCGGCTGGGGCGCGACGAGGCCCACGCTCTTCACGACGACCTACGAGACCTACCAGAACGACCCCTGGAAGGCCGACAACGTCAGCAGCACGATCCCCGGGAGCCTCGAGGGCTGGCACGACCTCGTGCTGCAGGTCGACTCCGGCCACGTGCGCTACTACCTCGACGGCCGCCTCGTCGCCGACCACACCGGGCACGTCTACCCCGAGACGCCGATGTCGCTCAACGCCAACCTCTGGTTCATCGACCTCGCGTCGCACACGGGCGGCGTGAGCCGCTACGAGCAGGAGATCGACTACGTGTTCCACGCGGACCGCGAGGTGCTCGCGCCCGCCGACGTGAGCGCCCGCATCGCCGCCCTGCGCGCCGCCGGCACGAGCCACACGGACACCGTGAAGCTCGGGACGTGCACCCCGACGACACCGCCCGTGGCTCCCCCGGTCACGCCCACCCCCGCCCCGACGCCGACCGCGAGCACGCCCGCGCCGGCGCCGAGCGCGACCCCGACCCCGGTGCCGACCGTCGCGCCGAACCCGCCCGCCGCGCCGCTGTGCGACCACCTGCGCTCGTGGGCCCGCAACCGGCTCTACTGGCCGGGCGCGACGATCACGCACGCCGACCACGCCTGGCGCGCGACGCGCGCGACCCGCCGGGCCGCCCCGGGCAGGAGCACCGCGTGGCAGGACCTCGGGCGCTGCTCGACGTCCTGACCGCGCGGCCGACGGGCTGGACGGAAGGGGGTGCGGCCCGGAGCCGGGCCGCACCCCCTTGCCTCCGGAGCCGGGCGCGCCGCACGCGCCCGGCCCCCCGCGCGCGGGTCAGTCCTCGATGACCGAGAGCACGTTCCCCGCCGGGTCCGTGAACCACGCGATCAGCGGCCCGCCGCCCCGGAAGACCCCCTGCGCGTCGGTCTCGATCTGGGTGCCCTCGTAGTGCTCGAACGCGACGCCGCGCCCGGTGAGCCACGCGACCGCGGCCTCGACGTCCGGGACCGGGAAGTTCAGCACCGTGAACGTCGCGGGCACGTGGTCCGTCTTCGGGTACACGAGCACGTGCGCACCCCCGCCGAGCCGGAGCGTGAGCATGCCGTTCTCCTCGGTGACGTCGAGCCCGAGCGTCTCGGCGTAGAACACCCGCGCCCGCGGGACGTCGTCGACCGAGAACCCGCTGAACGCCTTGGACTCGCGCAGCATGGTCGCTCCTTACGGGTGCAGGGCACCGTCGCGGCCCGCGCCGGGAGGGCCGGGCTCACGGGGTAGACCGGCGAGCGCGGAGGAAGTCATCGCGGACGGCCCGCCGGTGCTCACCCACCGAGCCCGCCAGACCCGCCGAGGGGTCGCTGCGCCGGACCGCCCACCACCCGAGCAGCACCGACCCGACCAGGGCGACCACGTTGTGCGCGAGCTTCGGCCCGGCGGGCACGTCACCGAGCGGCACGACGAGGAACCCCACCGCCGCCCGTGCGGCGAGCGCCCCGGTGGCGACCGCGGCGACGTGGCGACCCGCCCAGCCGTCCGTGCGGGCCCACCGTCGCAGCGCGAGCCCCGCCACGACGAGCACGGTCGCCGTGACGCCGACCGCGGCCCACGTCTCGCCGGCCAGCGTCACGAGCAGCCCGCCCACCAGGCTGACGCCCGCGAGCACCCCCGCCGGTGGGACGCGTCCGGCCCGACGCGGCGCCGCCCGGCGCCCGAGCGTCACGGCGGCGACCCCCAGCAGCACCGCGACGACCCACGCACCGGCGACCTGGCCGGCCGACGCGTGGTCGGTCTCGGTCTCGAGGTGGTCGACGTGCACGAGGAGCGCGGCCACGACGTAGAGCAGCGCCGCGACGACGAGCCCCGGCGCCCGCAGCCAGGGCCGGCGCGCGGCGTCCGGCCGCAGCGACTGCACGAGCACGATCGGGACCGTGAAGCTCCACACGGCGTGGCCGACGAGGAAGCTGCTCGCGTTGCCGACGGCGACGCCCCACGGCTCGAGAAGGGTTGCGCGGGCCGCCTCCTCCCAGCCCTCGATCTGGCGGTACGAGAGGCTGAACATCGACTGGTCCACCACACCGGCCTGCACGACCCCCAGCGCCGTCGCGAGCAGCAGCACCCCGGGCCAGCGGAGCCCGGCGCGCACCGCGACCTCGCGCAGCAGCAGGGCCGGCGCGCCGTAGAGGGGGACGAAGAACAGCAGCCCGACCAGCAGCGCCGCCGGGTCGCCCGTGCTGGTGTCGTAGCCGAGGAGGTACTCGGCACCCACCGGGGACAGCACCAGCAGGCCGGCCGCGAGCGCCCAGCGGACGCGACGGCGCAGCACCCCGTGCGCGTGCGTGCCTCGAGCGGGCCGCTCGACCGGTGCGGGGGCGCGGGGCACCGCCAGGACGGGATCGCGTCCCCCGGGTCCCCGCTGCGGCTCCTGCATGTCGTCCGGCACGGCTCCGACGCTAGGAGCGCACCGGTCGGCGAGGCATCGGCCGCCGGTCGGCCGGTGCGCGCCCGAGGTCCACGCCGGTCCGGACCCGGGTCGGAGCCGATCCCGCCCAGCGCAGGAGCGATCCGCGCCCGCCGGTTACCGTGAGGCGTGCCCGAGCTGACGCCCCCGCCCCGCCGCGTCGCCGTGCCGCTCGCCGCCCTCGCCGTCGTGGCGGTCGGCACCGCCGGCTGGGCGCTGCTGGGTCCGGGGCGCTCGTCGTCGCCGACCACGGACGCACCGTCCCGCACGGCCGCCGCCACGCCCTCGCCCACGGCGTCCTCGCCCACGGCACCCTCGCCCACCCCGTCCGCTCCGCCGGCGTCCAGCCCCCCGCCCGCCGGCCCGTCGGCGCTGCCGGACCCCGACGCCCCGTCGATCGCGTTCCTCGGCGACTCCCTGACCGTCGGGGTCGGGGCGCCGCCCGAGCGCGGGTACGCCTGGCAGACGGCGGAGGCGCTGGGCTGGCCGATCGCGGTCGTCGACGGCGTCTCCGGCAGCGGCTTCGTGGCGCCGGGCCGCGGGGAGCCGATGACCGACCGCGTCGACGACGTCGTCGCCGTGGCGCCCGAGGTGGTCGTCGTCGCGGGCGGCAGCAACGACGCGTTCCGCGGCTACGAGCCCGCCGAGGTGCAGGCCGCCGCGACGCAGGTCCTGACCGAGCTGCGCGCCGGGCTCCCGGAGGCGACGGTCGTCGTGCTCGGTCCGTTCGTGTCGGTGCTGCTGGGCGGCACGCAGGAGGACGCGACGACCGCGGCGGTCCGGGCCGCGGCCGAGGCGGCAGGGGTCCCGTTCGTCGACGCAGCCGAGCTCGTGGCGTCCGCGACGTCCGGCGAGCAGGGCCTGCGCCCGTACCTCAGCGCCGACGGGCTGCACCCCAACGAGACCGGGTACGCGGTCCTCGCCGGCGCCCTCGCGGAGCGGCTGCCCACGCTCGTGCCGTGAGTCTTCACCCGCGGCGCTCCTTGTCCGGGTCGCCGGGAACCCCGTAGAACGGGACGAACCGGACACCGCACACGGCGGTGCCGGTCACCAGGGGGTAACACCGATGCGGAGAAGACTCGTCGCCGTGACCACCGTCGGGGCGCTCACGGCGTGCCTCGCGCTCGCCGGACCGCTCGCGGCCACCGCGTGGAGCGCACCACCACCGGCCGGCTGGACGTCGGTCGACCTCGGGACGCTCGGCGGGACGCGCACCGACGCGACCGACGTGAACGACAAGGGCCACGTCGTGGGGCAGTCCCAGACCGCCGACGGCCGCGGGCACGCGTTCCTCTGGCGGGACGGCGTCATGACGGACCTGACGCCCGGTGCGTGGCAGAGCGGGGCGACCGCGATCAACGAGCGCGGCGAGATCGCGGGCTACGTCCAGCTCGTGGAGGGGCAGCCGACCCAGGCGTTCCGCTGGTACCGCGGGACGACGACGCTGCTGCCCGGGACGGAGCACGGCTCGGAGGTCAACGAGCGCGGGCAGGTAGGCGGCACCGCGCAGGCGTCGGAGGACGACCCGTGGACGACCTTCCCGTTCGTGTGGACGTCCGGCACCCTCGCGGTGGTCGGGCCCCTGACCTACCCGTCGACCTGGACGTCGAGCTCGATCATCGACCTCAACCGGTCCGGGACGGTGCTCGGCCGCACCGAGGACTTCGACGACCGTGAGGTCAGCTACGTCTGGCAGGACGGGACGTTGACGCGCCTCGGGGAGGCGGACGGGCGGTTCTTCGCCACCGACCTGAGCGACCGCGGGCACGTCGTGGGCCGCGCCTCGGAGGCGGACCGGCTGCTCTCGGCCGTGCTGTGGCGCGACGGCGCGGCCGAGGACCTCGGGACTCTGCCCGGCGACGTGTGGGCCAGCGCCAACGCGGTCAACGAGCACGACGTCGTCGTCGGCTGGAGCCAGGGCGCCGACCCCACGGACTCGGGCCGGCGCGCGTTCGTGTGGGCCGACGGGTACATGGACCCGATCGCCGTGCCGGAGGGTGCCTGGAGCGAGGCGTCCGAGGTCAACGACCGTGGCCAGGTCTCCGGGCGGATCGGCTACGCCCGGCCGGACGGCACCGGCGTGCAGAAGGCGTTCGCGTGGGTCGACGGGACGCTGACCCCGCTCGGCGGCGAGCACCGCGCCGTCGCCGTGACCGACCAGAGCGCGCAGGGGCACGTGCTGGCCATGGAGTACGACGACGGGGTGCGCGCGGTGCTGCACGTCCCGCCGAAGCGCCGGTCCTGACACGCGAGCAGCGGGTGCGGGACGGTCCCTCCGGCCGCCCGCACCCGCTGTCCCTCGTGCGCAGCGCCCGGCCCCTCCGGCCGGGCGCTGCACGTCGCTGCGCGCGTCAGCCCGCGCGCACCTCAGTCGGCCCGCACGACCGTGTCGCGCAGCGTCGCGCGCAGCAGCGGGCGGCTCGTCTCCGTGGCCGCCAGCATGAGCAGCACGCCGCCGGCGAGGAACCCGAGCACGAGCAGCAGCCCCGAGCCGTCGGTCGCGCTCGCGGCGCCGAAGACGAGCGCCGACAGGACGAGCGCGACGCCGGCCGACGTGCCGGCCACGAGCAGGAGCGGCAGCAGCACCTCGCGCCGCCGGGCCGAGTCGAACAGCTCGACCGGGACGCCCGCGAGCCGCTGGAGGGCGTACTCGCGGCGCCGGTCGAGCACGGAGGCCGCCTGCTGGATCCCCGCGGAGACGGCCGCGACCGTGAACGAGATCGCGAGCGTCAGGAGACCGCCGGTCACGACGTCCTGCAGCAGGAGCCTCTCGACCGGGTCGGTGCCGATCGGGTCCGTCGAGGCGATCGCGGGGAGGATCGACAGGCACCCGGCGACGAACGCGGCGAGGCCCAGTCCCCCGACGACCCGCCACGACGCGCGGGGGTCGTCGACGAGCCGCCGGGCTGCGAGCAGCGTCGCCGGCGTGCGCGCACGCCACGCCATGAGCCGGCCCGTGAGCCCGATGATCCAGGGCCCGACGAGGTTGAGCCCGACGAACGCGAGCGCCAGCATCCCGAGCAGGACCCCGTAGACGACCGCGGCCTCGAGCCCGCTGACCACCTTCGTCACGGCGACGAACCCGCCGAGCGCCACGACCAGCAGCAGCGCGCGGTACCAGCGCATCCCGGGCGGCGTCTGGCGACGGGCGACCCCGAGCGGGGAGACCACGACCCGGCGCAGCGAGACCGTGCCGCTCAGCGCGGCGAGCAACGGCACCCCGAGCAGCACCGCGGCCAGCGCCGGCGGACCGACCCACAGCTCCCCGGCCGTGAACGGCGTGCCCTGGAACGGGATCCGCGTCCACACCGGCAGCAGCGCCGCGTAGCCGACGGCGCCGACGAGCGCGCCCACGAGCCCCTGCAGCGCCGTCTCCACGACGGTCAGCGCGACGACCTCCGCCGGGGTGACGCCGAGGAGCCGCAGCGTCGAGAGCCGGGCGTCCCGCCGCGAGACGCCCAGCCGCGCCGCGGCGCCGCCGAGGGACACCAGGGGGACGAGCAGCAGGACCGCCGCGATCGCGGCCATGATCACGTACGGCCCGGCGTCGAACCGCGTGAAGGGTGCGGGCGGGTCGTCGGCGCGCTCGACGAACCCGAGCAGGCCGCCGAGCACGCTGAGCGCGAACGCCGTCGTGACCGCGAACGCCGCGACCGCGAGGCCCGTGGTGAGCGACCCGCCCGAGCGGTGCAGCCGCGGGGCGAGCGCGAGGACGGCCCTCACCGGGGGCCCCCGGACGTGGGGGTGCCCGACGCGAGGACGCCGGGTGCTGGGGCGGGGACGCCGGACGCGGCGGCGGCGCGGGACTGGGCGGCGGCGTGGGACTGGACGGAACCGTCGGTCACGTGGCCGTCCCGGACGTGGATGCGGCGCGAGCACCACGCGGCGACCTGCTCGTCGTGCGTGACGAGCACGAGGCTCGCACCGGCCGCGGCGGTCGCGCCGGTCAGCGCGCGCATGACGTCCGCCCCGGTGGCCTGGTCGAGCGCGCCGGTCGGCTCGTCGGCGAACACCACCTCGGGCCCCGTGACGAGCGCCCGGGCGACCGCGACGCGCTGGGCCTCGCCGCCCGACAGCTCGCCGGGCCGGCGCCCCTCCTTGCCGGCGAGCCCGAGCGACCCCAGCCACGCGGCGGCCCGGCGGGTCGCCTCCGCACGGCCGACCCCCTGCAGCATGAGCGGCAGCGCGACGTTCTCGACGGCGGGCAACTCGCTGAGCAGCTGGCCGAACTGGAACACGAACCCGAGCCGGCGGCGGCGCAGCAGCGAGCGCTCGCGCTCGTTGAGTGTCCCGATGTCGGTGCCGCCGAGCCGCACCGTCCCGGCGTCGGGCGCGAGGATCCCGGCGAGGCAGTGCAGCAGCGTCGACTTGCCGGAGCCCGAGGGACCCATCACGGCCAGGGTCTCGCCCGCGGCCACGTCCACGTCGACGCCCGCGAGCGCAGTCGTCGCACCGAAGCGCTTGACGACGCCGCGCGCCGAGAGTCGGGGGACGCCGGGGCTGTCGTGGGGCGTCGACTGCGGGACGGGGCCGGGGTGTCCGGTGGTGGCGGGGGGCATGGCTCGACTCTCGTCGCCCGTAACGGCCCGGGCGTCGCCGCACGGGTGGGTCCCCGCAGGGCCGGTGTCCACCCACGGGTGCGCGGCCCGTCCCCCTGCGGGTGCGCGGCCCGTCCCCCTGCGGGTGCGCGACCCGTCCCCCTGCGGACCGGTGCCGGGTCTCCCTGCGCGCCGTCGCCGGCGGGATCCGCACCGTGCCGTCTGCGCGACGATGGCCCGATGACGAGCGCACAGCCCCGCCCCCCGGTCGCCCCGCTCGACGAGGAGGCGGCGGCACGCCTGTGGCAGGACTACCTCGCCGCGCACCCCGAGCACGCGTGGGACACCCCGACGGTCGAGCACTTCGGCGACAGCGCACCGCTCGCCGACGAGCTGCTCGACCTCGTGCTGCACGGGCCGAAGCGCGCGACGGCGACGCTCCTGGCCGACTTCGCCGCCGAGGGCGAGCTCCCGCCGCGCATCGGCTCGCACTGGGTCGCGTGCGACGGTGCGGGCCGCCCGCGCGCCGTCCTGCGCTCGGTCGAGCTGCGCGTCGGGCCCGTGCACAGCGTCGACGACGCGTTCGCGTGGGACGAGGGTGAGGACGACCGCACCCGCGCCTCGTGGCTCGAGCAGCACCTCGGGTACTGGCGGCGGACGTGCGCCGCGCGCGGCGAGGAGCTCGACGAGTCCGCCGAGGTCGTGTTCGAGCGGCTGCGCGTGGTGTGGCCGCCCGAGCACGCGGACCGCGCGACCCCCTAGCTCGTCAGCCCCACGTCCACGAGCGTCTGGCGGACGGCCGCGACCTCGCCGGCGACGAACGCGTCGAGCTCCGGGCCGGTGAGGAACGCGTCGGACCAGCCGTTCCCCGCGAGCGCCGCCTGCCACTCCGGCGTGCCGTGCAGGGACGTGAGGAGGCCGGCGAGCTCGTCGAGCCGGGCCTGGTCGAGCGCGCCCGCGGCGGCGACGCCACGCCAGCTCGTGAGCACCACGTCGATCCCCTGCTCCTGCAGCGTGGGCACGTCGGGCAGCGCGGGCGAGCGCTCGGCGCCCGAGACCGCGAGCGCCCGCAGGCTCCCCGAGGCGAGCAGGTCGGCGTGCTCCGAGACGTCGGCGACGGCGGCGCGCACGGTGCCGTCGAACAGCGGGTCGAACGACTCGCCGGTGCTGGGCTGCGGCACGTACTGCAGCCGGGTCGTGACCTCCGCCGCCGGCACGCCCGCCGCGAGGAGCATCCGGACCGCGAGCAGGTGGTCGGCGCTGCCGGCGGGCCCGCCGGTCACCGGGACCGCCGCGCCGTCGGCGAGGACGTCGTCGAGCAGGTCGGACACCGTCCGGTACGGCGAGTCGGCGGTCACGACGACGGCGAGCGGCTCGTCGGTGAGCCGCGCGAGGATCCGCACGTCGTCGAGGGTCGCCGCCGCGTCGGTGAGCTCGACGGCGCCGACGAGCGTGTCGCCGAGGACGAGCAGCGAGCCCGGGCCGGCCTCGCCCACGAGCTGGGTGAGGCCGACGGTGCCGTCCGCGCCGCGGTAGTGAACGATATCGACACCGTTCACCACACCGCCTGCGGCGAGGGCGTCGACGAGTGCCTGACCCGTCGCGTCCCAGCCCGTGCCGCGCTCGGTCGGCACGTGGACCGCGAGCCGCTCGCCCGCCTCGGTCGTCTCGGCGACCGGTGCCGGCTCCGCCGCGCCGCGCTGGTCGGCCTCCGGGCCCGAGGTGCCGGGGCTGCACGCGGTCAGTGCGGACGCGAGGGCCAGCAGGGCCGACGCCAGGGCCAGCCGGGTGCGCACACGGGTGTTGCTCCGCATCGATCCTCCTTGATCTGCGCGGCTGTCTCCCGACCGCCGCCACGGTGCGAAAACCTTATCGAAGGCCTCCCCGCCGACCTGGAGGTTTGCTGGTCATACCTTCCGGGCGACCGACGGCCGGGTCCACGTCGCGAGGTCGAGCGCCAGGACGTCGGAGCCGCCCTCGCGGCCGACCACGACGAAGCCGCGCCGCTCGTACATCGCGCGCGCGAGGTCGTTGCCGTCCTCGACGCTCAGGCTCACCGCGCGGGACCCGTGCGCACGGACGGCGCCGAGGCAGCCGTCGAGCAGCGCCGACCCGACCCCCGCGCCCCGCCCGGCGGGCAGCACGCCGAGCGAGAGCTCCGGCACGTCCTCCGCGACGAAGCCCCACCCGCGCCGGCCCGAGGCGAAGACGCGGGCCCACGCGGCGCCGAGCGCCTCGCCGGCATCGTCGACCGCGACGACCCCGACGTCACCGGGCCGCCCCCAGCCCTCGACGTAGCGGACGAGGTGGTCGTCGGTCCGCACGTCGGCGACCGTCACGCGCTGCTCACCGCCCCAGTTGACGGCCTCGGCGACGAGGATCGTGAGCAGGTCGAGGTCGGCGGGGACGGCGGAGCGCAGCAGCATGCGGACATCGTGCCGGACGCCCCGGGACCGTGCGCTGACGTGCCCGAAAAATCCGTTCGCAACCGCTGCATCCAGACGCGCCCCCCGCGCCGTAGTGGGGGTGTCAGCACATCAGCGCCCCCGCAAGGGCCCACACCCTGGAGCACCTCATGCGTACCCGACTGATCACCGCCGGCGCCGCCGGCCTCGCCCTCGCTGCCACGGCCGCTCTGCCCGCCTCGGCCGCGACCCCCGGCAACGCCTCCCTGTCCGTGCTGCACGGCGTCCCGGGCCTCACGGTCGACGTCTGGGTCAACGGCGAGCGCACGCTCGACGACTTCACGCCGGGGACCCTCGCCGGCCCGCTCGACCTGCCGCCGGGCACGTACAGCGTCGCGATCACCGCGGCCGACGCCGCCGACGCGAGCGCCCCCGCGATCGGTCCCGTGGACCTCCCGCTCAAGGCCGACACGAGCTACACCGCGGTCGCGCACCTCGACGCCGCGGGCGCCCCGACGGCGACGCTGTTCACGAACGACACCTCGACGATCGCCGCGGGCCAGGGCCGGCTCACGGTCCGCCACACCGCCGCGGCCCCCGCCGTCGACGTCCTCGCGGGCGGCACCGCCGTGATCACGAGCCTGTCGAACCCGAACGAGCAGAAGCTCGACCTGCCCGCCGGGACCGTCTCGGCCGCGGTCGCCGCGACCGGCACGACGACCCCCGTCATCGGCCCGGCCGACGTCGCCGTGACGGAGGGCACCAGCACCATCGTCTACGCCTGGGGCAGCCTCGAGGCGGGCAACCTCCAGCTCGCGGTGCAGACCATCGACGGCCTGCACTCGGCGCCGGGCGGCGTGCCGTCCGGCGAGCTCGGCATGGCGAGCGAGACGCCGGCGACCTCGTGGGCGGTCGCCGCTGCGCTGCTCGCCCTCATGGGCGGCGTGCTCGTGGCCGCCCGTCGGCGGGTCTCCGTCGCGGTGACGCGCGACTGACCCCGCCCGGGTGCGGCGCCCCGCCTCCCCGCAGGGGCGCCGCACCCACCGGCCGGGGGGGGGGGGGGGGGGGGGGGGGGGCGCCGCCCCCCCCCCCCCCCCCCCCCCCCCCCCCCCCCCCCCCCCCCCCCCCCCCCCCCGCCGCCCGCCCCCCCCCCCCCCCCCCCCCCCCCCCCCCCCCCCCCCCCCCCCCCCCCCCCCCCCCCCCCCCCCCCCCCCCCC
>NZ_JBFTER010000141.1:0-11100 GCF_047229345.1 Cellulomonas jepli
CTCGACGACTGCGCGGCGCGCCTGCTCGCGACGCTCGGCCGCGACGGCGAGGCGGCGACGCGCGCGGCCGCCGCCGCGGAGGCGTTCGGCGTGGCCGGGCACGTGACGGACGCGTCGCACGCGTTCTGGCTCGCGGGCCGCCTGCACGCCGACGCGGGTGCCACGGACCTGGCCGTCGAGCACCTCGAGTCCGCGGTCGAGGGCTTCGGCCTCGTGCGCGACCGGGACCTGCGCGCCCAGGCCGCGGCGCTGCTCATCGACGTCCTGCGCCGGGCCGGTCGCGACCGCGAGGCCGACGACGTCGCGCGGGCGCTCACCGACTGAGCGGCTACGGTCGGGGCATGCTCGTCGCCGCCGCGCTCGTCCCGGACACCGTGCTCCTCGTCCCCGGGGCGTCCGGGCGGACGGACGTGCACGCCGACCTGCGCACCCACGCGCTCGCGGCGGTGCGCGCGGTGCTCGCGTGCGACCTCGGGCGCGTCGTCGTCGTCGCCCCCGGTCGCGGGCTCGACGACGGTGGTCCCGTGCGCGTGACGCCCGGCCCCGTGCGCGCGTCGCTCGCCGCCGCCGGCATCCCGGACGGTGCGCTGCGGTGGCGCGACGCGGTCCGGACGCCGGAGTCCGGCGGACCCGTTGACGCCGGTGCGCCGGACACCGACGGTGCTGCCGCCGGTGCGCGGGACTCCGACGGTGCTGCCGCCGGTGCGCGGAACTCCGAGCCCCTGGACGCCAGCGCCCCGGATCACGCGGCGCCCGCGCCCCCGGCCGTGGGGGTGTCCGCCTCGGTCGCCGTGCTGCTGCTCCGCGAGGCCGGCTGGACTGGACCGGTGGACGTCGTCGAGACGGCCCCTGCGGCCCGCGGCGACGGGGCGTCCGCGTCCCGTCTAGCGGGGACCGGGCGCGCCCTCGCGCCGGACGGCTCGCTCCGCACCGGCCTCGTGGTCGTCGGCTCCCTCAGCGCCCGGCACGGACCCGACGCCCCGCGCGCGGACGACGAGCGCGCACCCGCCTACGACGCCGCGGTGCTCGCCGACCTCGCCGACGCCGGACCGGCCGCGCTCGGGCGCCTCGCCGCGCTCGACCCGAGCCTCGCGGGCGAGCTCGACGTGACGGGCTGGGCCCCCTGGCAGGTGCTCCTCGGTGCGCTGCCCCCGGTCGGCACCGACGACGCGCCGGCCGAACGCCTCGTGACCGCGACCGTGCACGCGGCGGGAGCTCCGCTCGGGGCGCAGCACGTCGTCGCTGCCTGGGTCGTCGCGCCGGACGGGCTCGCCGGGGCCGGCTCCCCGGCGGGGACCACCCGCCCCTCGCGCCCGGAGGACCCGCACGCATGACGCTCGTCGTGACCGTCGTCGGCCCCACGGCGACCGGGAAGTCCGATCTCGCCCTGGCGCTCGCGCACGCGCTCGGCGGCGAGGTCGTCAACGCCGACGCCATGCAGCTCTACCGCGGCATGGACATCGGCACCGCGAAGCTCACCGTGCCCGAGCGCCAGGGCGTGCCGCACCACCAGCTCGACGTGCTCGAGCCGTCGCAGGACGCCTCGGTCGCCGACTACCAGGCGGGTGCGCGCGCCGACGTCACCGCGATCCACGCACGCGGGGCCCGCGCGATCGCGGTCGGCGGCTCGGGGCTCTACGTGCGCTCGCTGCTCGACCACATGGAGTTCCCCGGCACCGACCCGGAGGTCCGGGCGCGGCTCGAGGCCCGGGTCGAGGCGGAGGGCTCGCGCGCGCTGCACGCCGAGCTCGAGGCGCGGGACCCCGTCGCGGCGGCCGGCATCGGGCCGCGCAACGCCCGCCGGCTCGTGCGCGCGCTCGAGGTCATCGAGCTCACCGGGCGCCGCTACTCGGCCAGCCTCCCGCAGCACGTGTACGAGGTGCCTGCGGTGCAGCTCGGCCTCGACTGCGACCGCGGCGTGCTCGACGAGCGGATCGAGCAGCGGGTCGCGCGGATGTGGGAGCACGGGCTCGTCGACGAGGTGCGGGCGCTCGCGGAGCGCGGGATCGGGCGGACCGCGTCGCGCGCCGTGGGGTACGCCGAGGTGCTCGCGACGTTCCGGGGTGAGCTGACCGAGGACGACGCGCGCGCCGCGGTGGCCGCCGGGACCCGCCGGCTCGCCCGCAAGCAGATGGGCTGGTTCGGGCGCGACCCGCGCGTGCACTGGCTCGACGCGCAGAGCCCGGACCTCGTCGCGCGCGCGCTCGCGCTCGTCGCCCGCGCCGACGCGGGGACGCTCGGGCCCGCGACCGACGACCCCGCGCCCCGCCGTAGTCTGGGCTCATGACGAGCCCGGCGACCTCCCGCGAGACCCTCACGGCGCCCGGGGCGGCGCAGCCCGCAGCGCCCGCCGCCCGTCGGCTCGCCGCCACGAAGGGCCACGGCACGCAGAACGACTTCGTCCTGCTGGACGACCGGGCCGGCGCCCTGGACCTGACCCCGGCTCTCGTGCGTGCGCTCGCCGACCGGCGTGCGGGCGTCGGCGGGGACGGCGTCATCCGCGTCGCGCCCAGCGCGTCGCTCCCCGAGGGCGCGGCCGTGCTCGCGGACGAGCCCGCCGCGCACTGGTTCATGGACTACCGCAACGGCGACGGCTCCGTCGCGGAGATGTGCGGCAACGGCGTGCGCGTGTTCGCCGCGTACCTCGCGCGGCTCGGCGCCTGGGACCCCGCGGCCGGGGAGCTCGCGCTCGGCACCAGGGCCGGGGTGCGGCGGGTGCGGCGCGTGGACGCACCCGACGGCGGCGCCCCGTGGTACGCGGTCGACATGGGGCCGTGGGCGCTGCCCGGGGGACCCGAGGCCGCCGCCGCCGGACAGGACGCCGAGGTGCTCGTCGCGGGCGTGGACGTCGCCCGTCCGGCGCTCAGCGTGGACGTCGGCAACCCGCACACCGTCCTGGCGCTCGCGGACGACGCCGAGCTCGCGAGCGCGGACCTCACGCGTCCGCCCACCGTGACGCCGGTCCCGCCGCACGGCACGAACGTCGAGCTCGTGGTGCCGCTCGGGGAGGACACGGCACCCGACGGCACGCTCGTCGGGCGCGTCCGGATGCGCGTGCACGAGCGCGGGGTCGGCGAGACCCGCTCGTGCGGCACGGGGGCGTGCGCCGCGGCGCTCGCGGTGCGCGCCTGGGCCGGTCCGCAGGCCCCCGACGTGTGGGTCGTGGACGTCCCGGGCGGCAGCGTCCGCGTGCGCGTCCTGCCCGACGGGCACGTCGAGCTCGCCGGCCCCGCCGTGCTCGTCGCCGAGGTCGACGTCGACCTGGCCGCGCTCGTCGCCTGACCGGTGCGCGGCTCCCGGCGGGAGAGCACGGGGAACAGCGACCCGCCCGGGCCCGTTGAGCCCGGCGTGGACCTCACGACACCGCCGCCCGCGGCGCACCCCGCCGTCGCGGAGCTCGGGATCACGCCGGGCGCGACGGCGACGTTCCTGCAGCTCTCGAGCCGCTTCTGCCGCCCGTGCCGGGCCGCGCACCAGGTGCTGGAGCGCGTCGCGGCGACGACGCCCGGGGTCGTCCACGTGGACGTCGACGTGACGGACCACCTGGCGCTCGGCGAGCGGCTCGACGTCCGGACCACGCCGACCGTCCTGGTGCTCGACGGGGACGGCGTGGAGCGCGCCCGGGTCGTGGGCGCCCCGACGCTCGCTCAGGCGCGCGCCGCGGTCGCCGGCCTCAGCGTGCGCTGACCCGCAGGACGCGGAAGCCCTTCGCGCTCGCGACGCGCTCGACGTCGGCCGACGCGGCGAGGGTCTCGGCGACCCAGCGCTGGAGCGAGTCGGCCCCGAGGTTCTTCGACACCACGAGGTGCGCCTGCGCGCCGGGGGACAGGCGGGGGAGCCAGCGCAGCAGCAGCGCGTGCAGCTCGGCCTTGCCGACCCGGATCGGCGGGTTCGACCAGAGCGCCGCGAACGTCACGTCGTCGGGCACCTCGTCGGGCGTCACCGCGACGACGTTCGCGCAGCCGAGCCGCTCGGCGTTGCGCCGCACGAGGTCGAGCGCGCGCTCGTTGACGTCGACCGCCCACACCCGCGCCCCGGGCGACGCGAGCGCGAGGGACAGCGCGACGGGCCCCCACCCGCAGCCGAGGTCGAGCAGCTCCCCGGCCGGCGGCGGTGCGGGCACCGAGCGCAGCAGCACCTCGGTGCCGAGGTCCACGTGGTCGGGCGAGAACACCCCGCCCGCGGTCTCCACGTCGACGTCCTGCCCGCCGAGCGTGACGGTGCGCACGCGGCGCTCGTCCGGCGACGCGGGCCGGGCCGTGAAGTAGTGGTCGTTCCCGCTCACGGCGCGACCCTATCCGCCTGCAGCGAATATCCGTCGCGGGGCGGGGAACCGCGTGACACCCTGGAACGAGCACGAGAGACCGACGAGACCACGGACGAGAGGCACCGCGTGAGCGACCCGCAGCACCCCCAGACGCGTGAGGAGACGGCCGACGCCGCCGTGGACCGCCGCAGCGCGCAGGAGGTCGCGGACGACGTCGTGGCACGCGTGCTCGCCCGCGCCGGCACGGCCCTGCACGAGGGCGGCACGGTCCACTCGTCCTTCGACGGCGACCAGCTCGACCTCGAGGAGCGCACGTCGCTGCGCCGCGTGGCCGGCCTGTCGACCGAGCTCGAGGACGTCACCGAGGTCGAGTACCGCCAGCTGCGGCTCGAGCGTGTCGTGCTCGTGGGGCTGTGGGGCTCCGGCACGGCCGAGCAGGCGGAGCTCTCGTTGCGCGAGCTCGCGGCGCTCGCCGAGACCGCCGGCTCGCAGGTCCTCGACGGCATGCTCCAGCGCCGCCGGACCCCGGACCCCAGCACGTTCCTCGGCTCGGGCAAGGCCGCCGAGCTCGCGGGCGTCGTCGCGGCGGTCGGTGCGGACACGGTGATCGTGGACGCCGACCTCGCACCCTCCCAGCGCCGCGCGCTCGAGGACGTCGTGCGGGTCAAGGTCATCGACCGGACCGCGCTGATCCTCGACATCTTCGCCCAGCACGCCAAGTCCCGTGAGGGCAAGGCGCAGGTCGAGCTCGCGCAGCTCGAGTACCTGCTCCCGCGCCTGCGCGGCTGGGGCGAGTCGATGTCGCGGCAGGCCGGTGGACAGGTCGGCGGCGCCGGCGCGGGCATGGGCTCGCGCGGTCCCGGTGAGACGAAGATCGAGCTCGACCGCCGGCGCATCCGCGACCGCATGGCGAAGCTGCGGCGGGAGATCGCCGCGATGGAGCCCGCCCGGCAGACCAAGCGCGCCTCCCGCAAGAAGCACGGCATCCCGTCGGTCGCCATCGCGGGGTACACCAACGCGGGCAAGTCGTCGCTGCTCAACCGGCTCACCGGCGCGGGCGTGCTCGTCGAGAACGCGCTGTTCGCGACGCTCGACCCGACGGTGCGGCGTGCCGAGGCCGCCGACGGGCGCGTGTACACGCTCACGGACACCGTCGGCTTCGTGCGGGACCTGCCGCACCAGCTCGTCGAGGCGTTCCGGTCGACGCTCGAGGAGGTCGCGGACGCGGACCTCGTGCTGCACGTCGTCGACGCGTCGCACCCGGACCCCGAGAGCCAGATCGCGGCGGTGCGCCACGTGTTCGCCGACATCCCGGGCGCGATGGACGTGCCCGAGGTGATCGTGCTCAACAAGGCGGACCTCGCGGAGCCCGAGGCGCTCGCCCGCCTGCGCTCGCGCGAGCCGGGGTCGATCGTCGTCTCGGCGCGCACCGGCGAGGGCGTCGAGGCGCTGCAGGCGCTCATCGCGGACCAGCTGCCGCGCCCGAGCGTGACCGTCGACGTCGTGATCCCGTACGACCGCGGGGACCTCGTGCACCGCGTGCACCTGCACGGCGAGATCGACTCCGAGGAGCACACCGAGGCCGGGACCGCCCTGCGCGCGCGCGTCGACGAGACGCTCGCCTCGGAGCTGTCGGCCGCGGCGGTCCGCTCGGCGTGACCCGGGCGCCGTCGTCCGGAGGGGCGACGGCGGCCGGGCAGCCGCTCGGTGACGGCTCGGCCGACCCGGGGCGACGCGACGCCGGCGCCCACCGCGCGGCGGCCGGGCGTGTCCGCCCCCGACGACCGGGCCTGTCAGCCCTCCGACGGTAGGAGCTGTCCGACCTGTCTCGGGGCGGGGGCTGTCAGGCCCCCGCACTAGGCTGTCGCGGTGCCCGAGCCCGCCGTCCCGTCCTCCGCCGCGCCCGCGGCGAAGTCCCCGGGCGGGCGCAGCGCCCGAGCCGGTGCGGTCCGCCCGTCGACGGGGCCGGCCTCGGTCGACGAGCTGCTCGACCTCGCGGTCGGCGTGCTCGGCGGCGGCCGGCGCGACGGCCAGCACGAGATGGCGAACGCGGTCGCGGAGACGATCGACTCGGGGAAGCACCTGCTCGTGCAGGCGGGCACCGGCACGGGCAAGTCGCTCGGGTACCTCGTGCCCGCGGTGCGCCACGCGGTGCTCGAGGACGAGCACGTCGTGGTCTCGACGGCGACGCTCGCCCTGCAGCGCCAGGTCATGACCCGGGACCTGCCGCTCGTCGCGCAGGCGCTCGCCCCCCGCCTGCCGCGGCCCCCGCGCATCGCGCTGCTCAAGGGCTGGCACAACTACGTCTGCCTGCACAAGGTCGCGGGCGGCTACCCGGCGGACGAGCCGGGGACGCTGTTCGACCTCGGCGACCACGCGGGTGCGGCGGACCACCCCGCGCCCGAGCCCGGCGCCGCGGAGAGCCCCCGCGGGACCGCGAGCCTCGGCGAGCAGGTCGTGCGGCTGCGCGAGTGGGCCGAGGAGACCGCGACCGGCGACCGCGACGACCTCGTGCCCGGCGTGAGCGAGCGCGCGTGGCGCCAGGTGTCGGTCACGAAGATGGAGTGCCTCGGCACGCGCTGCCCGCTGATCGACGACTGCTTCCCGGAGAAGGCGCGGGTGCTCTCGCGCGAGGCGGACGTGGTCGTGACGAACCACGCGATGCTCGGCATCGCCGCCTCGGGCTCGCCGAACGTGCTCCCGGAGCACGAGGTCGTGATCGTCGACGAGGCGCACGAGCTCACCGACCGCGTGACGGCGCAGGCGACGGCCGAGCTGTCGGTCGCGATCGTCGAGCACGCCGCCCGGCTCGCGCGCCGGCACGGCGGGATCCTGACGACGGACCTGGACGCGGCGAGCGCGGCGCTCGGGTCGGTCCTCGTCCAGCTCCCCGAGGGGCGGTTCCCCGACGGCCTCCCGCCCGGGGCCCTCGAGGCCGTCGCGGCCGTCCGGGACGCGGCGCGCGGCCTGCTGACCGCGCTCAAGCCCGAGCCCGCGGCGGCGAAGGCCGGTGCCGGCGCGGACGGCGGCTCCAAGATGGCGATGTCGACGATGCTCGCGCTGTTCGAGGTCGCCGAGCGGATGGCCGCGGACCCCGACCAGAACCGGCACACCGTGCTGTGGTGCGCGCGTGGCGACACCGGACGCGGCGGGGCCATGACCCGCCTGTACGCCGCCCCGCTGTCCGTCAACGGGCTCATCCGCACGCACGTGCTCGCGGGGCGGTCGAGCGTGCTCACGTCCGCGACCCTCGCGCTCGGGGGGACGTTCGCCCCCATCGCCCGCTCGCTCGGGCTCGAGGGGCGCACCGACGCCGAGCCGCAGGGGCCGCAGCACCTCGCGTCGTCCGACGCCGAGGACCTCGCCGCACGCGTGGACGCCGACGTCGCGACGGGCTCCGGCGACACGCTCGCCGTCCGCGCCCCCGCACCGCCCGGGACGCCGCCGCCCGGCGACCCGCTGCCGTGGCGCGGGCTCGACGTGGGCAGCCCCTTCGACTACCCACGCCAGGGGATCCTCTACATCGCGCGGCACCTCCCGCCGCCCGGGCGCGAGCCGGCGACCGACGCCCAGCTCGACGAGATCGCCGCGCTCATCGAGGCGGCCGGAGGGCGGACGCTGGGCCTGTTCTCCTCCCGACGGGCCGCCGACGCGGTCGCCGCGGCGATGCGCGAGCGGCTCGACGTCCCCGTGCTCGCGCAGGGCGAGGACCAGCTGCCGACGCTCGTGCGGGACTTCGCCGCGGACGAACGCACGTGCCTGTTCGGGACGCTCTCGCTCTGGCAGGGCGTCGACGTCCCGGGGCCGGCGTGCCAGCTCGTGCTGATCGACCGCATCCCGTTCCCGCGCCCGGACGACCCGGTGCGCTCGGCGCGGTCCGAGGCCGTCGCCGCGTCCGGCGGGAACGGCTTCATGGCGGTGTCCGCGACGCACGCGGCGCTGCTCCTCGCCCAGGGCGCGGGCCGGCTCATCCGCGGCGTCGACGACCGCGGGGTCGTCGCGGTGCTCGACCCGCGGCTCGCGACGGCCCGCTACGGCGACTTCCTCACCCGGTCGCTCCCCGGCTTCTGGCGGACGACCGACCGGGGGGTGGTCGAGGCCGCGCTGCGCCGCCTCGACGGACGGGTCGGCACCACCACGAGCAACTAGCCTGGTCGCGACGCCCACGGGTGTCGGGGCCGCGGGGGCCCACCGGTGAGGAGGACGCGTGAGCGAGAACGACGGGGACGACCTGGGACTGACCGGGGTCACCGCAGGGCAGGTGCGACGGACCAGCAAGCTCGCGATCGTCGGGGCGGGTGCGGTCGGCTCGACGATGGCCTACGCGGCGCTGATGCGCGGTGCGGCACGCAGCGTCGCGCTCTACGACATCAACAAGGCGAAGGTCGAGGCCGAGGCGCTCGACCTCGGGCACGGCATCCAGTTCATGCCGATGGCCGAGGTGGTCGGCTCGGACGACATCGAGGTGTGCACCGGCGCGGACGTCGTCGTGGTCACGGCCGGGGCGAAGCAGAAGCCCGGCCAGAGCCGCATCGACCTCGCCGAGGCGACGATCTCGCTCGTCGGCAAGATCCTCCCGCCGCTGGTCGAGGTCGCGCCCGACGCCGTCTACATCATGGTCACCAACCCGGTCGACATCGTCACGTACGCGGCGCTGCAGCAGTCCGGCCTCCCGCCGACGCAGATGTTCGGGTCCGGCACGGTGCTCGACTCCTCGCGCCTGCGCTACCTCATCGCCAAGCAGACGGGCGTCGCGGTGCAGAACGTGCACGCGTACGTCGCGGGCGAGCACGGCGACACGGAGCTCCCGCTGTGGAGCTCCGCGACGATCGGGGCCGTGCCCCTGCTCGAGTGGAACGGCATCAACGGTCGCGGGCCGCTCACCTCGGAGGTGCGCGACGGGATCGCGCGCGAGGTCGTCGAGTCCGCGTACCGGATCATCGAGGGCAAGGGGGCGACGAACTACGCGGTCGCGCTCGCCGGGTCGCGGATCATCGAGGCCGTCATCAAGGACGAGCAGCGCATCCTGCCGGTCTCGTCGCTCCTCGACGGCTACCACGGCATCCGCGACGTGTGCCTCTCCGTCCCCGCCCTCGTGGGTCGTGAGGGCGTCGGCGAGCGGCTCGAGGTCCCGATGTCGGCCGACGAGCTCGCCGGGCTGCGTCGCTCGGCCGAGACGCTGCGCGCGGTCGCCCGCCGGTTCGGGTTCTGACCGGGGAGCGCACCCCGTCGTACGAGGACGGCCGCCCGGTCCGCTGAGTGCGGGCGGGGCGGCCGTCGTCGTTGGCGGGCTAGTCCGAGCGCGCGCAGCGCCGGGCGGGCGCGCGATGCGGCCGGGCGGGCCAGGCGCGTGATGCGGCCGGGCGGGCCAGCGGCTCGACGCGGCCGGGCGGGCCAGGTGCGTGATCCGGCCGGGCGGGCCAGGCGCTCGACGTGCCCGCTCCGGCCAGCCGTGCGACGCGCCCGCGCAGGTCAGCAGTCGGGCCCGTTCGTGCTCGTGCGGCGCAGGGTCCTGCTCGTGCGGCCCAGGGTCCTGCTCGTGCGGCGCGGGGCCGCACGAGCACGGCGGTGCCCGGCTGTCAGAGGCTGCGCAGCACGCTCACGACCCGGCCGAGCACCTGGGCGTCGTCGCCCGGGATGGGGGCGTACGCCGCGTTGTGGGGGAGCAGCCACACGTGCCCGTCGGCGCGCTTGAACGTCTTGACGGTCGCCTCGCCGTCGATCATCGCGGCGACGATCTCGCCGTTCTCGGCGACGGGCTGACGCCGCACGACGACCCAGTCGCCGTCGCAGATCGCCGCCTCGACCATCGAGTCACCCTGGACCTTGAGCAGGAACAGGTCGCCGTCGCCGACGAGCTGGCGCGGCAGCGGGAAGACGTCCTCGACGACCTGCTCCGCGAGGATCGGCCCACCGGCCGCGATCCGGCCGACGACGGGGACGTAGGACGGTGCCGGTGCCGAGTCCCGCGCCGCGCTGTCCTCGTCGCCCAGGCGGGCCGACGCCGTCGCGGTGACGCTCGGTGCCGACCACGGGGCGACGCCGCGCGAGTCGTCCGGCTGCACGACCTCGATCGCCCGGGGACGGTTCGGGTCGCGGCGCAGGTAGCCCTTGCGCTCGAGCGCCATGAGCTGGTGCTTGACGCTCGACGGGCTCGTCAGCCCGACCGAGTCGCCGATCTCGCGCATGCTCGGGGGGTAGCCGCGCGACTCGACCGACGTGCGGATCGTCTCGAGGACGAGGCGCTGGCGCGCCGTGAGCCCGTCGCCGTCCGGGGCTCCGTCGGGCAGCGTGTGCACGGACGCCAGGCCGTCACGGGCTGCGCCGCCCGTGACGTCCACCCTCTCCTCGGTCCCGCGCTGCTTCGCCACCGTCGCCTCCAGATGTATCGGTGCTGGCCAGCGCCCGTGTCAGTGCCTCGTGGTGCGCTGTCTCCTGCGACGTCAGCCTAGGGGAGCAGGGGTGACGGATCAAACATCTGTTCGAGCGTGTCTCGACATCCCGCGACGCGGGGTGGTAGAACCGTACAAGCGTTCGACGAACACGTGTTCGAACTCGCGCGGGGAGCGCGGGGTCGACGAGGGAGGGTGGACGGCATGGGTGCGATGGTGATCTCCACGGCAGTGCGCGGCTCGGACGTGCGCAGCGGGAGCGCAGCAGCACGGGCGCGCGAGGCGTGGTTCGCCGCACAGGACGTGCAGGCCACGGTGGTCCCGACCCCGCGCCGTCCGCGGCCCCTCGCGCCGGCGCATGGTGCTCCGACCCAGGCCCGCCCGACGCGCGACGGTGCGCGGACGCGGGTTGGCGCTGGGCCGGTGCGCGCCGCTGCGGGA
>NZ_JBFTER010000142.1:0-10911 GCF_047229345.1 Cellulomonas jepli
TCGCCGCCGCCGGCGCGCGAGGCCAGCCGCGAGCGGTCCACGGCCATGTACGCGAACTCCTGCGCCACGAAGTAGCCCGTCACCGCGGTGATCGCGAGCACGACGAGCACTCCGAGCAGCAGCGTGACCACCCACATCAGGACCTGCACCCCCTCGCCGGCTGATCGTCTCGCGGCGTGCGGGGGTTCGTACTGTCGGTGTCCATGGCTCTCTCGGGTGGACGGCAGGTCTCCTGGACAACGCGCGCGTGCCGGCGGCGGTTCCCGCCGGTGGCTCGATGCCCCTGCACGGCACAGGCTGAGGTCGTGCCCGACAGACCTCAGACCCCGTGGACCGAGCTGGTCGTCGCGCTGCCGCCACCGCCGGCGGTCGACGTGGAGCCGGTGGTCCCCGCGCGACCCGTCCGGGTCACCACGCGGCTGCACAACGGCTCCACCACGACCCTCGACGTGGAGGTCGTCGCGCGCGCACCCGGCATGGTCCGCATCGCGCAGGACCGAGGCGTCCAGCCGCCGTGGCTCGCGTGGATCCTCGAGGACGACGTCCGGCCGGCGCCGGTCTCGGGGCTGGACCACGGTGCCGGGCCGGACGCGCCCGACCTCCCGCAGCCCCGGCCCTCGCCGGAGTGACGCGTATCCGCCCTGCCGCAGCGGTCGAACGAGGCGCGCCGGCCGCCGCGAGGGCGTCGTCCCGCCCGGGAGATGCGCGTATGCGTACTTGCGCAGGCATGCACATCCGCGCATGCTGGCCCGGTGGTCCGCGCACTCGCTCATCCCGTGTACCGGCGGCTCTTCCTGGCCCAGGTGGTCGCCCTGGCGGGCACCGGGCTCGCGACGGTGGCGCTCGGGCTCCTGGCGTACGACCTCGCCGGCGCCGACGCGGGCGCGGTGCTGGGGACGGCGTTCGCGATCAAGATGGTCGCGTACGTGCTGGTCGCGCCGTTCGCGGCCGCCGTCGTGGCGCGGGCGCCGCGGCGGGCCGTGATGATCGGGGCCGACGTGGTCCGGCTGCTGGTCGCGGTGAGCCTGCCATTCGTCGGCGAGGTGTGGCAGGTCTACCTGCTGGTGTTCGTGCTGCAGGCGGCGTCGGCGACGTTCACCCCCACGTTCCAGTCGGTGATCCCCGACGTGCTGCCCGACGAGGACGACTACACCGCGGCCCTGTCGCTGTCGCGGCTGGCCTACGACCTCGAGGCCGTGCTGTCCCCGGTCCTGGCGGCGGTGCTGCTGCTCGTGGTGTCGCCGTCGACGCTGTTCTTCGGGACAGCGGCCGGGTTCGCCGCGTCGGCGCTGCTGGTCGCATCGGTCACGCTCTCGGCCGCGCGGCACCAGCCCGGGCCGGACGACGCGCCCGGGACGTTCGCGCAGAGGTTGCAGCGCGGCAGCACCGTCCTCGTCCGCACCCCCGCGCTCCGCCCGGTCCTGGCGCTCAACCTGGCCGTCGCGGCACCGGGAGCGTTCGTGCTGGTCCAGACGGTCACGATCGTGCGCTCGACCTTCGGGCAGTCGAACGACGTCGTGGCGCTCGTGCTGGCGGCGAACGGGCTGGGCTCGATGGGGGCGGCGTTCGCGCTCCCGCGGGTGCTGCGCCGGGTTCCCGAGCGACGAGTCATGCTCGCCGGCGCCGTGGCTCTGATCGCCGGCGCCGCCGCGGTGCCGCTCGCCCTGGCCGCGGCCTCGCCGGTCGCCGGGCTGGTGGCGATCGGGGCGCTGTGGGTGCTGATCGGGCTGGGGTGGTCGAGCGTGGAGACGCCCGTCGGACGGATCATCCGACGCTCCGTGCCCGCCCGTGACCTGCCGGCCGCGTTCGCCGCGCAGTTCTCGCTGTCGCACGCGTGCTGGCTGGTCACCTACCCGCTCGCGGGGTGGCTCGGCGCCGCGCTCGGCCTGGCGCCCACCGCGCTGATCCTGACCGCCGTCACCGTGGCGGCCACCGCCACCGGCGCGCTGCTGTGGCCCAGGACCTCGGCTGCGGACGGCGCCGGTCCCGCGGTGGAGGAGGGCGCCGGGAAGCCGGTCGGGCAGGAGGTCTCGGTGTCATGATGACTGCCATGGACACCGCACCGCGGACCACCCCCAGCAGCGTCGACCTCGACCACGCCGTCGACGTCCTGCGTCTGCTCGCCGACCGCACCCGCCTCGCGGTCCTGGCGCTGCTCGAGGGCACCGAGATGTCGGTGACCACGCTCGCCGAGACCCTGGACCGCCCCACCCCGGCCATCTCGCAGCACCTCGCCAAGCTCCGCGCCGGGCACCTCGTGGTCACCCGGCGCGAGGGCACCACGGTGTTCTACTCGCAGGCCAACGAGCACGTCGCCGCGCTCGTCACGAACGTCCTGCAGCACACCGAGCACACGCTCTACCCGGTCCCGCCCCACCATCGGTAGCCGCGAGGTGCGCCGAAGGACGGCGTGCGGAGGGCGGTGCGTTGGGCGCGTCCGGCGGGTTCCCCGCAGCGCTGCGTCTAAGACACGCCCCGGAGCCGCCCGGGTGTCAGGCGGGGTGGACCTCGAGGGTGGCCGCGCGGGGCTCGGCACTGACGAGGTGGTCGACGATCGAGGCGTACTGCCCGTACTTGACGCGGTACGCGGCGTCGACGAGGTCCAGGTCGCCGCCGCTCACCTCGGTGAAGGTGACGTCGTGCGTCACCCGGCGCGCCTCGATCTGCCCGGCTCCGGTGGCGGTGGCGCCGCGGAACCAGGCTGCGGTGCGCCCGTTGGTGGAGCGGACGAAGACCCGGTCGCCGTCGCGCACGATCCAGATGGTCGTGGGTCGGCGCAGCGTGCCGTCGGGTCGCCGGGTGGAGATCTGGATCTCCTGCGGGTCCGCCAGTGCCCGTGCCGTCTGGGCGGTCCACGTGCTCATGGGTGTGTCCTTTCCGTCCTGGCGGCAGTGCGCGTGCGTCGTCCCGCCGAGACTGAGGTGGGTGGGGTGTCGGTCAGCGAATCCGGACGTTGCCGAGCTGGCTGACCATCGCCGGGTCCCTGTGGTCGAAGAAGGCGCTGGTCCCGGTGTCGAGGCCGGCGATGCGGGCGGTCTCGTCGGCGGTGAGCTCGAAGTCGAGGACGTCGAGGTTCTCGGCCATCCGCTCGGGGCGGACCGACTTGGGGATCACGACGACGTCGCGCTGGATCAGCCAGCGCAGCACGACCTGGGCGACGGACTTGCCGTGGGCGGCGCCGATCTCGCTGAGGACCGGGTCGGCGAACAGGTTGTTGCGGCCCTCGGCGAACGGCCCCCAGGACTCGATCTGGACGCCGCGCTCGCGCATGAGGGCCTGGTCGGCGGTGCGCTGGTGGAACGGGTGGGTCTCGATCTGGTTGACCGCGGGGACGACCTCGTTGTGGTCGATCAGGTCGACGAGCCGGTCGGCGTGAAAGTTGGAGACGCCGATCGCGCGCGCGGCGCCGTCGGCGAGGAGCCGCTCCATCGTCCGCCATGCGCCGTAGTAGTCCCCGAAGGGCTGGTGGATCAGGTACAGGTCGACCCGGTCCAGGCCCAGCTTGCCCAGCGAGGTGTCGAACGCCCGTCGGGCTGCCTCCTCGCCCGCGTCCTGGATCCAGAGCTTGGTCGTGACGAACAGCTCGTCGCGCGGGATGCCGCTCGCCGCGAGGGCGCGGCCGACGGCCTCCTCGTTGCCGTAGGCGGCGGCGGTGTCGATGTGCCGGTACCCGGCCGCGAGGGCCGCGGTCACGGCCTGCTCGGTCTGCTCGGGCGGGATCTGGTAGACGCCGAAGCCGAGGACCGGCATCGCGACGCCGGTGTTCAGGGTGACGTCCGGGATCTGGGTGCTCATGCGTGAGACCTCTCGTGCGGCGGTGTGCGGTGCGGGTGGAGGTGCGGCTGGTCAGCGGCGTCGCGCCGCCGGCGCGAGCTCGGTGGTGCCGTAGCTGTTGTCGTCGGGGTTGAGGGTGACGCCGGGCGCGACGATCTCGTCGATGCGGTCCAGCACGTCGGTCGACAGGGTGAGCTCCGCGGCCGGCAGGTAGGACTCGAGCTGCTCCATCGTGCGCGGCCCGACGATCGCCGAGGTGACGCCCGGGTGGTGCAGGACGAAGGCGATCGCCATCTCGATCAGGGACAGGCCGGCCTGCTCCGCGAGCTGGGCCAGCTCCTCCACGGCGTCGAGCTTGCGCTGGTTGGCCGGGCTGCTCATGTCGAACCGTGCGGCGGGCCGCGCCGAGGACGTCGGGCTACCGGCGGAGTCCTTGCGCCAGCGCCCGGACAGCCAGCCCCCGGACAGCGGGCTGTAGGTCAAGGTGCCCATGCCGTGCCGGAGGGTGGTCGGCAGGACGTCCTGCTCGATGCCCCGCACCAGGATGGAGTAGGGCGGCTGCTCGGTGACGAACCGCTCGAGGTGCCGCTCGCGCGAGACCCACTGCGCCTCGACGATCTGCGACCCGGAGTAGGACGAGGAGCCGACGTACCGGACCTTGCCCTGGCGGACGAGGTCGGTCAGGGCGCCGAGGGTCTCCTCGACGTCGGTGTCGGGGCTGGGCCGGTGCACCTGGTAGAGGTCGATGTGGTCGGTCTTGAGCCGGCGCAGCGAGCTCTCGACCTCGCGGATGATCCAGCGACGGGAGCCGCCGCGCTGGTTGGGGTCCTCGCTCATCGGCATGAAGAACTTCGTGGCGAGCACGACGTCGTCGCGGCGTCCGGCCAGGGCGTCCCCGACGATCTCCTCGGAGATGCCTCCGGAGTAGACGTCGGCGGTGTCGATGACGTTGATGCCGGAGTCCAGGGCCCGGTGGATGATCCGGGTGGCGTCGGTCCGGTCGTCGTTGCCCCAGGGGCCGAACATCATGGCTCCGAGGCACAGCGGGCTGACGGAGACCCCGGTGCGTCCGAGGGTGCGGTGCTGCATGGCTGCTCCTTCATGTCGTGGGTCGGGCTCGGTTCGGCGAGCCCGTCCCTTCGGTCAGTACGTGGTCGACTCGGAGGCCGTGTTCACCCAGGCACCGTCACGCTTCTCGTAGGTCGCGGTGGACTCGAGCGGCCATGTGCCTTCCGCGCCGTTGATGGTGGCGGTCACGAGGTTCCTGGTCGTGAGCACCGCGGTGTCGCCGTCGATCTCGACGGTGGCCGACACCTCCTGCACGTCGTGGTAAGCCATCGAGCCGGAGGCGATCTGCTCCAGCCACTCGGCCTTGGGCTGCTCGTAGCCGCTGATGTGGGTGGCCGTGAAGCCGTCCGCGAGAAGCGCGTCCAGGGCTGCGACGTCCCGGTCCACCATGGCCTGCGTGCGGTCGCGGCCGGCCTGGAGGATGGCGGCGGTGTCGTCCTGGGCCGACGGGCCGGAGGGTGCTGCTGATCGCGTGGGTGCAGTCGAGGGGGTCGCCGACGGCGACGGGTCGGCGTTCGGCGCCGCCGTGGTGCAGCCGGCGAGGAGGGCGACGAGCGCCACGGACGACCAGGTCGGTGTCGTGGATCGTGGAGAGGTCATGTCGTCCCTCACAGGG
Source organism: Cellulomonas jepli (assembly GCF_047229345.1). Classification (NCBI taxonomy): domain Bacteria; kingdom Bacillati; phylum Actinomycetota; class Actinomycetes; order Micrococcales; family Cellulomonadaceae; genus Cellulomonas; species Cellulomonas jepli. The sequence goes on from NZ_JBFTER010000142.1 coordinate 5,459, forward strand.
CCAGGTCGTACCGGCCGGTCGCGATCGAGGCGATGACGCCGCCGTCGATGAGCAGGTCGGTGCCGGTGACGAAGGCGCCCTCGGGCCCCATGAGGAAGGCTGCGGCGCCGGCGACCTCATCAGGTGTGCCGACCCGGCCCGCGGCGGAGGCCGCGATCATGCGCTGGTAGGCCTCGCCCGCGGCGGAGCGGAGCTCGTCCAGGGCGAGCGGGGTCATGATGATGCCGGGGCTGATCGAGTTCAGACGGGCGCCGCGGTCGCCCCAGAGCACGCTGGCGGCCTGGACGCGCAGGATGTTCGCGCACTTGGCCAGCGCGTACGCGAAGCCCGAGTTCGGGACGGCGTCCGGCTGCAGCATCGGCAGCCCGGCGAGGTCGGCGGCGCGGGTCGTGGACAGGGCGTGGTTCTGCTCGGCGGGCAGCGGCGGGAGCATGTGCCCGGCCTGGCTGGAGATCACGACCCCCGACCCGCCGTCGGCGATCACGCGGCCGAACTCCTCGAGCACGTGGGCGACGCCGACGAGGTCGACGGCGATGATCGCCTGCGGGGACGCCTGCGCCGGGGACAGACCGGCGGTGTGGATCACGCGGGTCACCGGTCCGAGGCCGGCGGCGTGGTCGGCCAGGGCGGTGACCGAGTCCCGTGAGGAGACGTCGACGGTCGCGGTCTCGACCTCGTAGCCGGCGGACTCCAGCGCGCGGGCTGCGGCCTGGGCGTTGTCGGGGCTGATGTCGGCGACCAGGACGGTCCGCCCGGTCGCGACGCGGCGGGTGATCGCTTGGCCGATGGAACCGGCGCCGATGACGACGACGACCTCGGTCGTCGGGCGGGTGGTCGTGCTCGGGGTAGTCATGGTGATCCTTCGGTGGTCGGTGTCAGGAGGTGGTGGAGGCGCCACGGGTCGGCTTCCATGTGTCGGCGCGGCAGGAGTGGCGCATGGACGTGGCCAGCCAGCAGCCGCTTGCGGTGGTGCACAGCGGCGCCCGAGGCCGGCGCCTGGGAAGACGCTCAGTGCTCAGGGGCGACGGGGGCCACGGACTCCTTCTGGTCGAGCGTGGCGGCCCAGGTGGCGAGCATGCGGAGCCCGTCGTGCGACGGGGAGCCGGCCGGGGCGGTGTAGGCCACGATGCTCAGGTCGGGGTGCTGCGGCAGGGTCAGGACGTCGTAGGTGAGGTCCAGGCGCCCGACCGCGGGGTGGGCGATGCGCTTGAGACCGCCGCGGTGGACGAACACGTCGTGGGAGGCCCACCAGGTGCGGAACTCCGGGCTGCGGGTGACGAGCTCCCCAATCAGGTCGGTCAGGGCCTTGTCGTAGGGGTCGCGGGCCGCTGCGGCACGCAGCGCGCCGACGACCTCGGTCGCGGCGTTCTCCCAGTCGACCCAGAACTGCCGGGCGGCGGGGTTGAGGAACACGAACCGGGCGTGCCCCGGGACGTGGACGGCGTCGTCGAACACCGGGGCGTACAGGGCCCGGCCGAGTCGGTTGGCCGCGACGAGCTCCATCCGCCCGTTCACGACGCACGCCGGCACGTCGACCATCCCGTCCAGGATCGCCCGGATGCTGTCCGGGACGACCTGCACCGGCGGGCGCCGGCGCGCCGGGACCCGCCGGACCTGAGCCCGGGCCAGGGCGTACAGGTGCTCGCGTTCGTCCTGCTCGAGGCGCAACGCCCGCGCAATCGAGCCCAGGACGCTCTCGGAGACCCCGTGGAGGTTTCCCCGCTCGACCCGGGTGTAGTAGTCGATCGACACCCCGGCGAGCTGGGCGACCTCCTCACGCTTGAGGCCCGGCACGCGGCGCTTCGCCCCGTAGGTCGGCAGCCCGACCATCTCGGGGGTGAGCCGCGCCCGCCGCGAGACCAGGAACTCGCGCACCTCGCCCTTGTTGTCCATGCCTCGACCATAAGAACCGCCCAACCGCGCGTAACAGGTTGCGCCAGAACCCCCTTCCCGGGCGCCCGATGGTGCGGGCTTCGACGCAGGCACGTGGCTGAGAGCTCGCTCCCGCCTCCAGGGCGCACGGCGCGCGAGGGGGTTCCGGCGCAACCTGGCAGACGTCCTCGGCCACCTCGCACGGTAGTCGTCGTACGGCGCGCGCCACCCGGCGCCCTGACCGCCGTCCAGCCGCGTGACGCCGGCGTCGCATCGGCGATGCTCAGCACGTCCCAGCAGGTCGGCGGCGCGGTCGGGACCGCGCTGCTGAACACCGTCGCGGCCGGCGCCACCGCCGCCTGGGCCACCAGCCACCTCGACGGGACCCCGGCCCAGGCTGCCGTGCACGGCTATACCACCGCGTTCTGGTGGGCGGCCGCCGCAGCGGTGCTCGCCGCGGTCGCCCTGCAGGTCTGCGTGCGCACCGGAAGGCCTGGCGGTGCGGACGAGGGTGCGGCGGACGTGGCCGCACCAGAGCGGGCCGTCATGCACTGAGGGTTGGAGACAGAGGCGAACATGTGTTCGAATGGCTGAATGCGGTGGGAAGGCCAGCGGCTCGACCAGGACGACGGGGCCGCGCTGCCCGGGCTCTCGCTCGCGGGGCTCGTGCGCAGCGTGCAGACGCCCGACTTCCGCGGCGTGACGTTCCACGAGGTCGCCGCCAAGAGCGCGCTCAACCGCGTCCCCGAGGCGTCCAGGATGCCGTTCCGGTGGACCGTCAACCCCATGCGCGGGTGCCTGCACGCGTGCACCTACTGCTTCGCGCGGCCCACCCACGAGTACCTCGACCTCGACGCCGGCCGGGACTTCGAGACGCAGATCGTCGTCAAGACGAACGTCGTCGAGGTGCTCCGGGCCGAGCTCGCCCGGCGGTCGTGGCAGCGGGAGCACGTCGCGCTCGGCACCAACACCGATCCCTACCAGCGGGCCGAGGGCCGGTACTCGCTCATGCCGGGGATCATCGGCGCGCTCGCCGGCTCCGGCACCCCGCTGTCGATCCTCACGAAGGGTCCGCTGCTCAAGCGCGACCTGCCGCAGCTCACCGCCGCCGCGCGCGACGTGCCCGTGGGCGTCGCCGTCTCCCTCGCGGTCCTCGACCCGGCCCTCCAGCACGCGCTCGAGCCCGGCACCCCCGGGCCGCAGGCGCGCCTCGACCTCGTGCGCGCGGTGCGCGACGCCGGGCTGTCGTGCGGCGTGCTCGTCGCGCCCATCCTGCCGTGGCTCACGGACTCCGAGGAGCACCTCGACGCGCTGCTCGGTGAGCTCGCGAAGGTCGGGGCCAGCGGCGTGACGGTCATCCCGCTGCACCTGCGCGGCTCGGTCAAGCCGTGGTTCCTGCGCTGGCTCGCGCAGGAGCACCCGCAGCTCGTCGCCCGCTACCGCGGGCTCTACGGCCGCGGGGCCTACGTGCCCGACGACTACCGGCGGTGGCTGCGCGAGCGCGTCGCCCCGTTGCGACGGCGGCACGGCTTCGTGGGCCCGGCCGAGCGTCAGCCGGGTCTCGGCCCGGGCGTCGAGGGGTTCCCGCCCGGCTCGCTGCCCACGCCGCGCGGCGAGCCGGTCGAGGTCCCGCAGGACGTGGGCGGGCAGCTCACGCTGTTCTGACCGCACCCTGCGGCGACCGCACCGGTCGCCGCACGGGGCAGGCGACGGCCGGTCAGTCCTGGGCGTCGTCCGGGACGGCCTCCGGGTCCTCCTCGGGCTCGAAGCCGGACGGCTCCCCGGCACCGATCCCGACGCCGGTCTCCCGGTTCGGGACGTCGCCGGTCGTGGCGCTCGTGTCGGTGCTCGGGCTCTCGTTCGTGTTCTCGCTCATGACGCCATCGTGCGCTGCATCGCGCCCGCCCGCCCGAGGAGCGGGGAGCTCGACGCGCACAGCGAGCACCGACCGCCGGTCGCCGCTAGTGGTGAGCCGCGCGGCGCCCCCGTCCTGGCGGGCCGGCCGCACCCTCCGGCCGCGCCCGCCAGGACCGGGCGTCACGACCCGTCCGACGCACCCCGCTGGTGCGGCACGAACGTGATCCGCCCCGGGTGGTGGGCAGCAGCCCGGTGCGCACGGCCGCGCAGCCACACGCCGCCGACGAGCAGGACCAGCGCGACCGGGACGAGCCAGAGCTCGGTCCCCGTCGCCGCGAGGGCGACGGGCGGCACCTCGGTCGCGCGGGTCGCGAGCGTGACGGACGGGCGCGCCCCTGCGGTCGCGCGGGCCAGGGCGACGGGCTCGGCGCTGGCCGCGTCCGCCGGGTCGGTCCCGACTGCACCGCTGCCGACCACGCCCACGTAGACCCCGGCACCCGGCGCCTGCGACGACCCGCCCGATGCCTGCCCGCCCGCTCCGACGACCCCGTCGGACGGGGTCACGACCCCCGGGGCAGGCGACTCGACCCCCGAGCCGCCGCCCGGCGCGCCCGGCGTGCCCGGCGTGCCCGGCGTGCCCGGCGTGACGGGCGTGCTCGGCGTGCCGGGGGCGCCCGGCGTGCTTCCGCCGTCGGCGTCGTCCTCACCCGTGGTGCCCTCGGCCCCGCGCGCGACCGTCGCATCCCCGAGGACGCCGAGCGCCACGCCGGAGACCGTCACGGGCACGCTCACCGGGACGACGGCGAGCGACGGCTCGCCGGCACCCTCGCCGCCCGGACCGGCCGGAGCAGCCGGGTCGGCGTCCGCGTCCGTCCCGTCGTCGGCAGAACCGCGCGCGACCACGGCGTCGCCGAGCACGCCGGCAGCCACGCCGGAGATCTCGACCGGCACCGTCACGGGAGCCGCCACGACCGCCGGGACCGGCGCCGCGTCCGGTCCGGCAGAGCCGGAGGCACCTCCCTCCGCCGGACCGGCAGGCGAGCCCGTCCCGACCACGGTCGCGTCCCCCAGCACCGCGAGCGCGACGTCCGCGACGTCGACCGGCACCGAGACCGGAGCCGACACCAGCGTTCCCGGCGCCGGCGCCGGCGTCTCGGGCACCTCCGCCGGATCACTACCGGCGTCCGCACCGCCGGCCGGGTCGGAGGACGCGACGCTCGCGTCCCCCAGCACCGCGAGCGCGACGTCCGAGACGTCGACCGGGACGGTGACGGGCGCCGAGACGAGCGGTGCGCCGCCGAGGGCCGTGGTCGTCGGCTCGCCCCCGACGCCGAGGCTCAGCGCGACGAGGGGTTCCGTGGTGGAGCCGACGACGACGTCGACCCCGAGTGCCCCGTCCTGGGGCGTGGCCTGGGCCGCGACGGCCCCGGCGGCCAGCAGGCCACCGCTCACGAGCGCTGTCTGCAGCGCTCGACGGACGTACGTGTGCATGGGTTGCTCCTCTGCTGATGACCGGAGCGCCCGCTCGGGGCGCGAGGACGCGTGTCGTCACGGGGACGACGCGGCCCGGTCAGGCAGGGGTGTGCGGGATGTCCGTCGCCGGGCCGCCGGGGCAGCCGAGGTCCGCGCCCGCGAGGGTCACGACGAGCCGGAGCCCGGCGGGCACGGCGAAGGTCGGCAGCGCGGCGTCGGCGCCGGTGCGCGGGCCGCCGCCCGCGGACGAG
>NZ_JBFTER010000143.1:0-10860 GCF_047229345.1 Cellulomonas jepli
GCCCGCCACCGTCGCGCGCGCTGCTCAGGACGGCGACCTGGCGGCTTGCCGGCGCCGCCGTGCGGTCAGCTCGCGGGCGTGAGCGTCGTCCCCGCCGCGGGCGCGACCCGGCAGCGGTCGAGCTGGCGGTCCATCGCGTCGTGCTCCGCGGAGGTGACCCACAGCCCGTAGGCGGCCTTCACGCGGATCTGGCGGAGCACGTACACGCACCGGTAGCCCGAGCGCGGCGGCAGCCAGGTCGCGGCGTCGCCGGCGCCCTTCTTCTGGTTGAGCGGCCCGTCGACCGCGAGCAGGTTCGCCGGGTCGTTCGCGAAGGCCTCGCGCACCTCGGGCGTCCACTGCTGGGCGCCCTTCTGCCACGCGTCGTTGAGCGCGACGACGTGGTCGATCTGCACCTCGGAGCTCCGGGGTCCGCGCTCGAACTCGATGACCTCGCCGCCGTAGGGGTCGGCCAGCGTCCCGCTGAGCACGACGCAGTCGCGCGTCCCCGGCTTGAACGTCAGCTCGGTCAGGTCCCGGCGGAGGATGTCGTTGCGGGTGTCGCAGCCGTTGTGGTCGACGTCGGCCCAGGCCTGCCCGAACTCGTCGCGGTCGTAGCCTGTCTTCGGGGCCCGGCCCTTGACCGCGAGCGCGTCCAGGGCTGCCCGCCCGGCGGCGAGGTCCTCGGCGGTGACCGGGTAGCGCGCGGCGTCGGCGGCCTCGGTCCACGCCGGCAGCCCGACGCCGAACGCCACCGCGCCGACGAGGACGAGCACCCAGACGGCGCGAGGGAGGCGGCGGCGCTGCTGCGGGGCGATCGGCCGGGTCGGGTGCACGCGCGCAAGATGCCACATAACGCCCATCGCGGACGCGTACGGACCGCGGACACGCCGGAGGTGCGCGCGTCGCAGTCCTGGGGGTGCTCGGCGGCGCGGTCCGCCCGCGGCGGGCAGCAGGGCGCGGACGGCGGACAGGAGGCGGCGGAGGGCGGACGTGAGGCGGCGGGTGGCGGACGAGAGGCGGCGGGTGGCGGACGGGAGCCGGCGCGCGGCGCGTGGGCCCGGGGTCGGTTGAGGCCGACCGCGCGGGGGCGCATGCTCGGACGCATGACGATCAGCACGCGCACCCTCGGCTCGGCCGCGCACGGCACCGCCCTCACCGTCGGCTCGCTCGGCCTCGGCTGCATGGGGATGTCGGAGTACTACAGCGCGACGAACCCCACGACCGACGACGAGTCGATCGCGACGATCCGACGCGCGCTCGACCTGGGCGTGACGCTCATCGACACCGCCGACATGTACGGGCCGTTCACCAACGAGCGCCTCGTCGGCCGGGCGATCGCGGGCCGCCGCGACGAGGTCGTCGTCGCCACGAAGTTCGGCAACGAGCGCGACGAGTCCGGCGCACGCCTCGGCATCAACGGCCGCCCCGAGTACGTCCGCCGGTGCGCCGACGCGAGCCTGCAGCGCCTCGGCGTCGACCACCTCGACCTCTGGTACCAGCACCGCGTCGACAGGACGGTCCCCATCGAGGACACCGTCGGCGCCATGGCCGAGCTCGTCGCCGCGGGCAAGGTGCGCCACCTCGGGCTCTCCGAGGCGGCCGTCCCGACGATCCGCCGCGCGCACGCCGTGCACCCGATCACCGCGCTGCAGACCGAGTACTCGCTGTGGTCGCGCGACGTCGAGGCCGAGATCCTGCCGACGCTGCGCGAGCTCGGCATCGGGCTCGTCCCGTACTCGCCGCTCGGGCGCGGCTTCCTCACCGGCTCGATCCGCTCGACCGCCGACCTCGCCGAGGGCGACTACCGCCGCACGACACCCCGCTTCGCCGACGACGCCCTCGCGCAGAACCTGCGGCTCGTCGAGGTCGTGCGGGCCGTCGCCGAGAGGGCCGGCGTCACGCCCGGGCAGCTCGCGCTCGCGTGGGTGCTCGCGCAGGGCGACGACGTGGTGCCGATCCCGGGGACCCGGCGCGTGCGCTACCTCGAGGAGAACGCGGGCGCGGACGCGGTGCACCTCTCGCCCGAGGACCTCGCGGAGCTCGACGCCGCCCTCCCGCCCGGCGCGGCGGTGGGCGACCGGTACGCCGACATGGGGCCGCTCAACGCCTGAGCGGCGCCGGTGCACGCCCCGCCCCGGCCCCGGCCCCGGGCACGGCCCCGGGCACGGTGACGCCCCACGACCGAAGGGATCGCGGGGCGTCGTCCGACCAGCCGGGGGTGTCAGCGAGCGGACCCGGCCGGGCGTCGTGCGGAGCGGTGCCGGGGACGCGGTCCCGTGGGTCTGCTGGTCATCGGCGCACCTCGCTCCTGGTCGTCAGGGGTGCGCGGCGACGCCCCCGTCACCCCGGCCATCGTCGGCTGCGCGCGCAGGGGTACGGGTGCCGGCGAGATTCCTCCCGAGGTGCACGTCCGGCTCGCGGGACGGCGCGACCGGGACGACCGGGGCGCACCACCGAGCTGCGCGGCCCGGCGCGTGCCGTGCCGCGTGAGCGGGCTGCGGGGCCCGGCGCGCGCGTGCCGCGTGAGCGGGCTGCGGGGCCGGCGCGTGCTGCGTGCGCGGTCTGCCGACCCGGTACGCACGACCGGACGGGTCCCGGACCGCGCGACGGCCGGAGCGGTCGGTCAGGGGCTCGCGCGCCCGTGGCCCTGACCCGGGCGGGCGTCGGACGCGGGCGCGCCACTCCCGGGGCCTGCACCCGCGCCGGTCGCCCCGGCTGCCGGTCCGGCGCCCGTGCCGCCGACGCCCGTGCCGACGCCCGCGCCGACGCCTGCGCCCGGTACGGCGACGTCGGTGCCCGGCACGTGCGCGGGTGGTCCTGGTGCAGCCTCCGGCGGGACGGTGACCTGCGGGAGCCCGCCGCGGGGGACGGTCCCGGCGGGCACGCCGAGCCCGTTGCCGTTCCCGAGCCCGTTGCCCTTCCCGGGCCCGGTGCCGTCTCCCGTGCCGGGAACCGTCTCGGGCGGCACGCCCTCGCCCGCGAGTCCCACGGCCGGCACGCCGATCCCCGGGACGGTGACGGGAGGTGTCCCGTTGCCACGGTCGGCCGGCAGGGGTACGCGGGGTCCGGGCAGGCCCACGGACGAGCTCCCGCTCCCGCTCCCGAGCCCGACGCCGACGCCGTTGCCCGATCCGACGCCCGATCCCGCGCTCACGCCGCTCCCCGTCCGCCCGTCCTCCGCAGCCCCCTGCGGCGAGGCGACCGGGTCCGGCAGCACCGGACCGACCTCCCCGGGCGTGACGGTCCCACCCAGCGGGGCGCCGGCCGGGCCCGAGCCGTGCGGCGTGAGCTCGACGGTGCCGAGCGTCAGCGCGTCGACGAGCGAGACGACGACGGCGCTCGCGGGGTCCTGGAGGGAGTCGGGCACGGCCTCGACGGTCGCGACGGTGCCGACGGACGCGAACGCGACACCCGCGCCGAGCGCGAGCTTGCCCGCGACCCCGAGTGCCGCCGCCCTCGCCACGACCCGTCGTGCCCGTACGCGCAGGGGGAACCGCGACGCAGTCGGCACCGCGGCGGGCACAGGGGGGCGGCCCGTCCGCAGGAGCGTGGCGAGGGCGGTGGTCGGTGCCGGCGCCGGGGCGTCGGCCGTCGCACGGAGCGCGGCGATCCACGCGTGCAGCGCCGGTTCGGTGTCACCCGTCCCGGACAGCACCGCGTCGTCCGCGCACGCCCTCACACGAGCGTCATCGTCGGAGGGCCTCACACGGGTACGCCCTCCGCCTCGACGAGCCTGCGGAGCGCCGCGAGGGCCCGCCGCTGGAGGGCCTTGACCGCGCCGGGCGGCTTGCCGACGACCTCGGCGACCTGCTCGACGGTGAGGTCGGCGACGACCCGCAGCAGCATCACGTCGCGCTGGTCCGGCGTGAGCTCGGCGAGCAGCTCGTGCACGCGCGCCGAACCGAGGTCCACCAGCGCCTCGTCCTCCGCGGACGGCGCCGTGCGGGTGTCGTCCTCGGCGTCGTACTCGGCCGTGCCCGGGGTGCGCGACGCGCGGCGCCAGTGGTCGACGACACGGCGGTGGGCGATGGTGAACACCCAGGACCGGAAGTCGGCCTGACCGCCCGTGAAGCGCGCGAGCCCGGTGAACACGGCGAGGAACACCTCGCTCGTCAGGTCCTCGACGTCGGTGACCCCCTTGCCGCGCAGGTACGCCGCGACCGGGCGCACGAGGTCGGCGTAGAGCGCCTGGAACGCCTCGGGCGACCCGCGGCGGGCCGAGGCCAGCACGGGGTCGAAGTCGGCGAGCACCGGTCCAGCATGCCCGGCGCGGCCGGCGACGGCGGGGTGCGGCGCGGATTCACCCGACCGGCCCACGCACGCCGGCCCGGCCGCGCGGGGAGCCCGCACGGCCGGGCCGGGTCGTCGGTCAGCCGAGCCCGCACGTCCGGCACGCGGGGCGACGGCGCAGGTGGTAGGCGTACGTCGCGGCCCCCAGCGCCGGCCCCCACAGCGGCCACAGCAGCATCGGGGCCAGGGCGCCCCAGCTCTCGGCGGCCTCCGCGCGGAGCTGGTCCGGGCCGATCGCGAGCAGCGTGATGCTGGCCGGCACGACCGCCACGGCGACGAGCGTCGCGGGCACGACGGCGAGCATCACCGGGACCCGCCGGCCCGCGAGCCCGACCATCCAGCGCGGGAACACCTCGCCCCAGCGCTGGAACAGCCCGAGCGTGAGCACCGAGCCGACGAGCGCGAACGCCGCGAGCCCGAACGCCGCGGCGAGCATGCCGTCGGCCACCATCGCGTCGTAGTCGTCGGCCTGCATCCCGAACGGGTAGCCCGCGACCCACGCGAGCCGCGTCGCGGCGTACAGCGCGGGGACGACCGCGGCGACGATCGCCCAGCGCCGACCCCACACCGCGGCGCGCGCCGGCGTCCGCCAGCGGGGCTCCGCGTGGTCGACGGCCCGCCCGCACACCGCGCACGCGCCGCTCGCCCGGCGGCGGAACAGCACCGTGGCCCACGCGAGCAGCACCGCACCCCCGAGCGCGAGGTACTGCGCGACGACCCCGGGCGCGACGTAGGCGGCGAACGCGTCGCGGAACTCCTCGTCGAAGGGCGCCCGCACCACGAGCAGCGGCAGGTAGCCGAGCCGCGCGAGGATCGAGGCGTCCGTCAGGGCCACCGCTCCCGCGACCGTCACCGCGGCGGCGGTCGTCGTGGCGGTGCGGGCCGCGGCGGTGACCGTCGAGCGGCGGGCCCGCAGCATCCCGACGGCGAGCGTCGCGCCCACGAGCGCCAGGAGCGCGACCAGGGGGCTCAGCGTCGACCCGGGGACGTCGTGCAGCAGGGTGCCGACGGCGTCGCGGGACGCGGCACCCACGGGCAGGGTGCCGCCCGTCAGCGTGACGGCGAGCGCGACCAGCGCGGCGACCGCCCACCACGCGGCGGCGAGCGCGGGCACGACGCGCACGTGCCGCGGTGGTCGGGCGGCCGGGGGCCGGGTCGTGGTGGTGGTGGCCGAGGGGTGCGTCGTGTGGAGGTCCATGCCTCCACCCTCGTGAGCGGCGGGCGCGCGGTGATCCCCCGTGAAGGCGGTCCGGCTCCCGCGCACGGGGGAGACGGCGGGACGGCCCGGCCGGCGTCGGCACCGGGCCGTCCCGCCACCCGTCAGGCCGGCAGCGCCGCGGTGGTGGCCGGGTGGCGCGTGATGTGCGCCGGCTCGACCGTCACGTCGTTCCGCCGCACCTTGTTGAACGCCGCCCAGATCTCCGTGGCGTCGTCGAGCGCCGCGCGGATCTGCTCCTTGCGCACATTCCCGAGCGCGAGCTGGTTCTGGTACAGGTAGAGGAACGTGTTGAAGTCGAGCTTGGCGAGGTCCACGGTCGACTTCACCGCGACGAACGCGCAGACGCGCTCCATCTTCTCGTAGACGCTCTTGGCCGAGACGTTGAGGTACCAGGCCTTGAGGTCGAGCCGCAGGACCGAGAGGCCCTCGGTGGCGACGTAGTACTCGTCGATGGTCCCCGTGGCGCTCGACGCCTCGCCGAGGAACACCGTGAGGGCACCGGTCATGAGCGACCCGATGCCGGAGATCACCCCGTCGGCCGAGCCCTGCATGAACGCCTTGAGCGACGTCTGCACGGTCTCGGAAAGGTGCGAGGCCGACGTGCTCGTGTAGGCGTGCACCTCCTTCTTCGAGGTGAGGATGTTGGTGATGGGCACCGTCGGGTTCGCCTCGGTGCCGGCGGTGCGCAGCGACTCGCGGATCGCCTTGTCGAAGAGGTCCGCCTTGGCCTCCCCGAGGTTGCCGAGCGCCTCGACGACGGCCCGCTGCGTCTGCGCGAGCTCCTCGCTGCCGTCGAACTGCTTCACGATGTCACGGACGATGGACATGGTGTGCTCCTCTCGCTCAGGGGTCTCAGAAGGTGACCTGCGTCGGCTGCAGGTCCACCTGCTGGCCGAGCAGCGCCGGGTCGGGGAAGGTCTTGTCGACGGGGACGGGCCGGTTGAACCCGTACACCCAGAGCCCGTCGAAGACCTGGGCGGCGCCGAGCGCGACGGCGAGCCGGGCGGAGAAGTTCGTGACCTGCTCGGCGCACGCCCAGATGACGACGGGCCCACGCCACGCGGCCGGGGCGGCGCCGAGAGCGCCGACCACGGCGCCGACGGTCCAGCCCCACCCGTCCGGGTCGGGGTCGCCGATCTCGGTGTCGTTGCCGTGCGCGGCGAGCAGCAGCGGTTCCTGCGCGCCGAGGTGCGGGAGCGCCTGCCGCCACCAGGCGTCGGCGCCCTGCTGCGGCCCGGCGGGTGCGTGCCCGATCCCGCCCCAGCGCTGCGACCCGGACCGCGGGTCCTCCGCCCACCGCCGGACCTGCGGGTCCTGCGTGAGTACCAGAAGCATGTGTGCCCCCCTGCTCGAGGCGGTCGGCCGACCGCCGCCGGTGGACGGCGCGTGCGGCCGTCCGTCTCGATCGTCGGCCGGGTCCCGGTGGGGGAGATCGTCACTTCTGACGATGCGTCAGCCGCCGGCCACGGTCCTCGGCAGCCGGCGGCGGGCGACCGCGACGGCGGCGAGCTGGCTGCTCACCTCGAGCTTCGTCAGGACGGCGCGGATGTGGGCGCGGACGGTCGACACGGACACGACGAGCTGCCGCGCGATCTCGTGCGCGGTCAGGCCCTCGGAGAGCGCGGCGACGACCTGGTGCTCGCGCGGGGTCAGGCGGCTCAGGCGGACCTGCTCGGCGGCGAGCGCCTCGAGCTCGTCCGCGGTCCGGTGCGCCTCGGCCAGGCTCGGCGGGCGGTGCAGGCGCGCCACCACGCCACGCACCACGGCGGGGAGGGGGAGCCGGGCGTCGACGACCCCGGCGCCGCGGCGCGCGGCGGTCGCCAGGTCGCGCGACGCGTCCGCGCCACCGACGGCGACGACGACGTGGGCCGTTCCCCGCAGGACGCGCGGGAGGCGTGGGCCGTCGGCGAGCAGCACGAGGCCCTCGTGCCACGCCCGGCCCGGTGCTGCGACGACCGCCCACGGCTGGACGACGGCCACGCCGACCGTGAGGAGCCCGGCGGTGATCGCCGCGGTGTGCACGACGTCGTCACCGACGACGCGGACCCGGGGCGCGCGGGGACGGTCGACCCGCGTCGACGGTTCCCCCACGCCCGGCGCTGCCCCCTCGACGTCGGGCGCCCGGTGGCGCCGCCGTCACACCGTCCTGGTGGGCAGTACTAGCACGCGCGTGCGGGCGTCGGTGCTGCGCAGGGGCGGCCCGGCCGACAATCACCCGCTCCGCCGGCCCTCCGGCGGCGGGCCTAGCCCGCGGGCCGCACGAACCCCGACTCGTAGGCCGCGATGACCGCCTGGGTCCGGTCGCGCGCGCCGGTCTTGGCCAGGACGCTCCCGACGTGCGTCTTGACCGTCTCGACGCCCAGGAACAGCCGGGCGGCGATCTCGGCGTTCGACAGCCCGGTCGTCATGAGCCGCAGCACCTCCGCCTCGCGCTCCGTCAGGCCGGCGCGGCGCAGCTCGTCGCCCGCCGGGGCGCGGACCGACGCGAGCCGGCGCACCGCCGCGGGGAACAGCACCCGGTCCCCGCGCACGACGACGCGGACCGCCTCGACGATCTCCTCGGGCGGCGTGCGCTTGAGCACGAACCCGCTGGCGCCGGCGCGCAGCGCGTCGAGCACGTGGTCGTCGTTCTCGAACGTCGTCACGACGATGACCCGCGGGGCGCCCGGGCGGTCGACGAGCGCGCGGGTCGCCGCGATGCCGTCGACGGCGGGCATCCGCACGTCCATGAGCACGACGTCGGGGCGCGTGCGGGCGACCAGCCCGGGGACGTCGGCACCGTCGCCGGCCTCGCCGACGACCGTCATGTCGGGCTCGGCGTCGACGATCACGCGCAGCCCGGCGCGCACGAGCGGCTCGTCGTCGACGACGACGACGCGCAGCACCGCACCGTCACCCGCCCCGCCAGCACCCACCCCGCCCGCGCCCATCCCGCTCACGCGCGCTCCCGCGGCAGCGTCGCGTGCACGGTCCACGTACCCGCCCGCTCGCCGACGTCGAACCCGCCCCGCAGCACCCGGACCCGCTCGGCCATCCCGACGAGCCCCTGCCCCGACCCCACCACCACCCCGTCCCCGGCGGCGCCGTCTGCGCCGGCCGCGCGCGCGTCCACCCCCGCGCCGCCGACCGGCGCTCCGGCGGCCACCGGGTTCGTGACCCGCACCTCGACCTCGGTCGCGCCGACGCGGACGTGCACCGCGACGGCCTGACCGGCGGCGTGCCGCAGCGCGTTCGTCAGCGACTCCTGCACGATCCGGAACGCCTCGCGCGACGCCGCCCCGCCGACCCGGCCGACGTCGCCGTCGAGGTGCAGCGCGACGTCGGCGCCCGCCGCACGCGTCTCGGCGACGAGGCGGTCGAGCGCACCGAGGTCGGGCACGGGCGCCCGGGACGTCCCGCCGTCGGCGGGCTCGCGCAGCAGCCCGAGCACGTGGTCGAGGTCGGCCATCGCGGCACGGCCGGCCTGCTCGATCGCGGTCAGCGAGCGGCGCGCCGCCTCGGGGTCGTGGTGGAGGGTCCGCGCCGCGGCGGCCGCCTGCAGCGTCGTGACGGTCAGCGCGTGGCCGACGCTGTCGTGCAGCTCGCGGGCCAGGCGGTTGCGCTCGGCGAGCCGGGTCGCGGCGCGCTCGAGCTCGGCGACGCGCTCGTCGGCGGACGGACCGAGGAGGGCGGGGGCGAGCAGCCGCAGCCCCCACGCGCACACCGCGACGAGGTGCGCGAGCACCACGGGCAGGACGAGCGCGAGCGCGAGCCACAGCACGCGGTCGAGCACGCCACCCGGGTCGGGGAACGGGTCGAGGCGCGGGAGCCCGTCGGCGCCGGTCAGGCCGTCGACCCCGAGCGCCGAGAGCACGAGCTGCGCGGTGACGGGCACCCCGGTCACCACGGCCAGGAGCACGACCCCGCCCGCCACGAGGTGCACGCCGTACCAGAGCGCACCCCGCCAGCGCGTCGCTGCGTCCGGCTCGGCGGCGGGCACCGGGACGTCGACCCCGAGGAACGTGCGCGTCGCGTGCACCTCGAGCGTGCGGACGGGCGCGAGGAACGGCGGGGCCGACGCGATCACCGCCGTGACCGCCGCCAGCACGAGGCCGATCGCGGTCGGCGTCCCGGGCGTGCGCAGCATCTGCACGAAGCCGACGACGAGCGTCAGGTACGCGGTCGCGACGACGCCGCCGATGACCAGGAAGACCCCCGAGCGGACCGTCTCGCCGCTGGTCAGCGGGCGGACGAGCCTGCTCGTTGCTGCGCGCAGCCCCATGCGGACGAGTGTGGCAGCGCGCACCCGCCGGGCGCCTCCCTCGCGCGAGGTAGCGGCGACCCGTCGCCTCCGTCGCCTCCGTCGCCGAGCGGGCGGCGCCGACGAGGAGCAGGCCGGGAGCCGCGCGGGGCCGCCGGGCCGGGGCCCGGTGCGGTCAGCTCGTCGCGACGGGCCCGGCGCCCCCGGGCAGCGAGGGCGGCACGGTGGCGGGGACGGAACCCGGGAGCAGCGTCTCGGGGACGACCCAGGACGCGACGAAGTCCCCGACGGCCGACCCGGCGGTGGCGAGCGACGCCGGGTCGACGCCGAGCACCACGACCACCGCGGCGAGCAGCGCGAGCGCGACCAGGTCGGCGCGCCGCACGGCCCGGCGCAGGCCCTGCCGGGTCGGCGCGGTGACGGTCTCCGTGCGGGCGGCGACCCGGGCCCGGGACCCGCGCGTGCCCGGGCGCACGGGGCCGGCGGCGGGGTCGGGCTGGTCGAGGGCGGCGGTCGTCAGCAGGTCGGGTCCGACGCGTCCGCCGAGCTCGCGCGCCAGGCGGCGGCCGAGGTCGGCGACGTCGTACGGGCTGAGCCGTGCGGGCAGCCCGGCGAGGTGGGCGCCGAGGCGCTCGCGGCCGACGACGAGCAGCCCGGCCGAGGTGCGCACGGGTCCGGCGGCGCCGGGCGGGCACAGGACGGCGGTGACGGCGCTGCGGTGCGCGGGGCCGACGAGCGAGGTCACGGCCGCGACGGCGTCGACGAGCGCGTGCAGCTCGCGGTCGTGGACCCGTCCGCCCTGGTGCGGCAGCCCGGCGGTGACGGTGAGGTCGGCGGACCACCGGGAGCCGTCGACCACGACGACCCCGCCCGGCCCGATCACGACCTCGTCGAGCAGCACGCCGGGGCGGCCGGGCCAGTGCAGGTCGTGCAGCGAGGTCCAGCCGTGCCCGCGGAGCCCGTCGACGGTCCGGTCGGCCCGCGCGTCGAGGCGGGGGAGGCGTGCACGCGCGCGTCCGGCCCTGGGGTGGCGCTCGAGGCCACCTGCGCGGGTGCCCTCGGCGCCGTCGGCCCGGTCCGCCCGCGCGAGGGCGTCGGCGAGGGCGTCGTCGACCGCGCGGCTCGTGGC
>NZ_JBFTER010000144.1:0-10677 GCF_047229345.1 Cellulomonas jepli
CCGCCACCCTGGCTGCGGCCGCCGGCCGACGCCGGAGCGCCACCCTGACCGCCCGCGGAGGCACCGGCGCCGCGACCGCGACCGCCGCCACCGCCCGTGCCGCCACCGGCTCCGCGGCGACGACCGTTGCCGCCACCGGCGGGACGGCTGTCACCGCGACGGGGCTGGCCCGGCGCCGGCGTGATGCCGAGCGACGCCGCGGTCGGCGTGACGAGCGGGGCGACCTCGCCGACGAGCTCGGCGACGACGCGCGAGCCCGGACGGGTCGGCTGCGGCTGGACGTTGATCTTGGCCTGACGGGTCAGGGTGCGGACGTCGCCGGCCTGCTCGGGGAGCATGACCGTGACGACGACACCCTCGGACCCGGCGCGCGCGGTGCGGCCCGAGCGGTGCAGGTACGCCTTGTGCTCGGCCGGCGGGTCGACGTGCACGACGAGCTCGACGTCGTCGACGTGGATGCCGCGCGCCGCGATGTCGGTCGCGACGAGCACGCGCACGGAGCCGCTCGAGAACGCCTCGAGGTTGCGCTCGCGGGCCGGCTGGCTGAGGTTGCCGTGCAGGTCGACGGCGGGGATGCCCGCGCTCGTGAGCTGCTTGGCGAGCTTCTTGGCCTGGTGCTTGGTGCGCATGAACAGCACGCGGCGCCCGGTGCCCGAGGCGAGCTCCTGCACGACGAGGCGCTTGGCCTCGGCGTCCGGGACGGCGAGCACGTGGTGCGTCATCTTCGCGACCGGCGACTCCGCGGAGTCGACCGAGTGCGTGAGCGGGTTGCTCAGGTAGCGCTTGACGAGCTGGTCGACGCCGTTGTCCAGCGTCGCCGAGAAGAGCATGCGCTGACCGCGCTTGGGCGTCTGGTCCATGATCCGCTTGACGCCCGGGAGGAACCCGAGGTCGGCCATGTGGTCGGCCTCGTCGAGCACGGTGATCTCGACGCCGTCGAGCGTGAGGCAGCGCTGCTTGAGCAGGTCCTCGAGGCGGCCGGGGCACGCGACGAGGATGTCGATGCCGCCGTTGAGCGCGCTGACCTGACGGCTCTGGGACACGCCGCCGAAGATCGTCGTGATGCTGAGGCGCTCGGCGCGGGCCAGCGGCTCGAGCGTCGCGGTGATCTGCGTCGCGAGCTCGCGCGTCGGGGCCAGGATGAGGCCGCGAGGGCGGGCGGCGCGGCGCGCGCCGGTCGACGCCGCGAGGCGGGCGACCATCGGCAGCGCGAACGCGAGCGTCTTGCCGGAGCCGGTGCGGCCGCGACCCAGGACGTCGCGGCCCTGGAGGGTGTCCGGGAGCGTCGCGGTCTGGATCGGGAACGGGGCGGTGATGCCCTGCGCGGTGAGGGTCTGGACGAGGGACTCGGGCACGCCGAGAGCAGAGAAGGTCATGAGGGGGCGCCTTTCCGGCGGTGGAGGAGGTCGGGGCTCGCGGCGGCTCTGCGGGGTTTCGACTGCTCGAGACCCGCCGGTGCTCCACGACGTCGGACGCGCTGGTTGCGCGCATCGCACCACCCAGTGTGCCTCATGCGGGGCGTTTACGTGCGTGTCTGTCGCGTCACGTGCGACACACCGGGTGCGCGCGGAGGGTCCGGCACGCCCGCGGGGCGGCTCGGGGGAGCCGCCGGCCGGGTGAAAACTGGACGATCGTCCACCTCCCGAGCACGTCGGCGGTGCCCGAGTCGTCAGGATCTGCGCCCACCGGACGATGGGAAGGCGGCACCGCGGCACCGCGCGGTCGACCGCACGACCCCGAGGAGAGCCGTGACCACCCCGAACGCCGTCCTGGTGCTCTCGCAGTGGGCCACGGGCGACTACTTCGGCGAGGTGCTCGCCGGCGTGACGCGGGAGCTCGGCCGCACCGGGCGGCGCGTCGTCGTCGCGCAGACGCTGGACGCGGGCCTGATGAACGACGACGCCGTGGAGCCGCCGCCGTACACGGCACGGTTCGCCTGGGACCACGTCGACTCGGTCGTCTCCGTCTCCGCCGCCGTCCCCCGCGCGTACCTCGAGGAGGTGCGCGCCGCGGGCAAGGCCGTGACCCTCACGAGCAACCGCATCCCGGGGTTCGACGCGCCCGTCGCGATGCCCGACAACGCGCAGGGCACCCGCGACGCGGTGCGCCACCTCGCGGAGCACGGCCACACCCGCATCGGCTTCGTCGGCTGCCTCGCCCAGCCCGACATGGTCGAGCGGTACGACGCGTACGTCGCCGCGCTCGACGAGCTCGGGCTCGTCGCCGACCCCGCGCACTTCTACCCCGTCGCCAACAACGTCGAGCACGGCGGCGCGCAGGCCGCGGCGGTGTTCCTCGCGTCCGACGACCGGCCGACCGGCGTGATGTTCGCGACCGACCGCAACGCCCTGGGCTTCGTCCCCGTCGTCGCCGCCGCCGGGGTCGCCGTGCCGCGCGACCTCGCCGTCGTCGGCTTCGACAACGTCGAGGCCGGCGCGTTCACGAGCCCCACGCTGACGACCGTCAACCAGCGCTTCGACAGCATCGGCGCGCTCGCGGGGCGCCTCCTGCTCGACGAGCTCCGCGGCGGCAGCCCCGAGCCGGCCGGCCACGCGCCGCCCTCGCAGGTCGTCGCCCGCGCGTCGTGCGGGTGCGCGGCGACCGACGAGCAGCCGCGGTGCGCACGGGTCAGCCCCGCCGAGGCCCTCGAGGCCCTGGAGTCACGGCTCAACGCGGTGCTCGTCGCGGGCTCGCCGCTCGTCCACGCGCGGTACGCGGTGCAGGCGACGCTCGACGCGCTCGCGGCGGTGGTCGACCAGGTCGTCGCGACCGGAGAGCGCCCCGACCACGACCGCGTCGCCGCGGTGCTCGGGCCGCTGTCCGCGCACGTGCACCGCCCCGAGGTCCTCCAGCGGGTCGACGACGCGCTCACGCGCTACGTGCAGGACCGGGTCGGGGCGCTCGACGGACCGGGCTCCGCGGTGCGGGGCCTCGTCGAGAGCATCGGGAGCCGTGCGTCCGCCGCGCTCTGGCGGATCCAGGCCGGCCTCTACGTGGGCCGCGTCGACGAGCTCCGCGGCGCGAACCAGGAGCAGTACGAGATCGGCATGGGCCTGCTCGGGCACGGCACGGACGACCCCGGCCGGCTGCACTGGCTCGCGAGCTCGCACGTGCGCGTCGGGGTGCTCGCGCGCTGGCGGGACGGGCAGCTCGTCGTCGCCGGCGTGCACGACCCCGACGGCGTCGCCGGCCCGGTGCGCGTCGGCGACGTGGTGCGCGCCGAGCAGTTCCCGCCCGTCGAGCTCGTCGAGGCCGCGGACGCGAGCCGCGGCGAGGTCACGTACCTCATGCCGGTGCGGGCGAACGGCACCGACTGGGGCACGCTCGCCGTCGTCGGCCCGATCGACACGTCCGCGGGCCGCGACACCTACAACCACTGGGCCGCGCTGCTGTGCGCGGCGTTCGAGCAGGAGCAGCTCACCGAGACGCTGCGCACGTCCGAGGAGCGCTACGCGCTGCTGGCCCGGGCGATGAACGAGGGCCTGTGGGAGTGGGACCCGCAGACCGGCGAGATGTCGTTCTCGGACCGCTGCTCGGACCTCCTCGGGCTCCCCGTCGAGCACCGCGCCGGCGACCTCGACATGCGGACCATCTGGTTCCAGGGCGTGCACCCGCAGGACGGGGAGCGGTTCCGCGCCGAGCTGCTCCGGGTGGTCGACGGCACGCTCCCGCACGCCGAGATCGAGTACCGCTTCCGCGGTCCGGGCCACGAGGGCTACCGCTGGAGGCTCGCGCGCGCGATGCCCGTGACGAGCCGCGGCCTGCTCGGGCACGCGCGGACGATCCTCGGCTCGCTCACCGACATCGACGACCGCAAGCAGCTCGAGGAGGAGCTGCGCCGCAACGCGATGTACGACGCGGCGACCGGCCTGCCGAACCGGCGCATGTTCCTGGAGCGGCTCACCACGAGCGTCGACCGGTGGGTCGCGGCGCAGGTGCCGTTCGCCGTGGTGTTCCTCGACCTCGACCGGTTCAAGGTCGTCAACGACTCGCTCGGCCACCAGGTCGGCGACCGGCTGCTGCGCGAGGTCAGCGAGCGCATCCGGTCGGTGCTGCGCCCGCAGGACACCGCGGCGCGCTTCGGCGGCGACGAGTTCGCGGTCCTGCTCGACAGCATCGACCCCGAGCAGGTCCCCCGCGTCGCCCGCCGCATCCAGCACAGCCTCGCGCGGCCGGTCGAGATCGACGGGCACGCGCTGTGGGTCACCGCGAGCCTCGGCATCGCGTCGTCGGCCGTGAGCTACGAGCGGGCCGAGGACGTGCTGCGCGACGCGGACACCGCGATGTACCACGCCAAGTCGCACGAGCCCGGCACGCTCTCCTACTTCGACGCCGCGATGCACGACCAGGCCGTGCACCACGTGCGGCTCCAGGCCGAGGTGCAGCAGGCGCTCGACGAGGAGCAGTTCGCGGTGCACTACCAGCCGATCGTCGACCTCGCGGCGGGCCACGTGCACCGCTTCGAGGCGCTCGTGCGGTGGGCCCACCCGACGCGCGGGCTGCTCGGGCCGGGCGAGTTCCTGCCGCTCATGGAGGAGACCGGGCTCGTCGTGCGGCTCGGGCGCTGGATCCTCGAGGACGTGTGCCGCCAGGTCGCGCAGTGGCGGGAGACGTACGACGGCCCGGTCAACGTCAGCGTCAACATCTCGGACCGCGAGTTCTGGCACGCGGGCCTCGTCGAGCACGTCCTGGCGTGCCTGCGGCGCTACCGGCTCGACGCGACGTGCCTGACCCTCGAGGTCACCGAGGGCGTGATCATGCGGCGCCCCGAGCTCGCGCACCACCTCATGGAGCAGATGCACACGGCCGGGCTGCGCCTGCACATCGACGACTTCGGGGCCGGGCACTCGTCCCTGCAGACCGTGCACCGCTACCCGGTCGACGCGCTCAAGATCGACCGGTCCTTCGTGAGCGAGATCCTCGAGGGGACCCAGAGCCGGGAGCTCGTCAAGGCGATCATCGCGATGGGCAGCGCCCTCGGCCTCGAGGTCATCGCCGAGGGCATCGAGACGGTCGGTCAGCTCGCGGCGCTGCGCGAGGTGGGGTGCGCGAGCGGTCAGGGGTTCCTGTTCGACCGGGCCGTCCCGGGCGACCGTGCCGCGGACCTGCTGGGCCGCTCGCTGGTCGAGGAGGTCGAGGACGCGGCGCCGCGGCGCACCAGCACCGTGCCCGCGAGGACCGACCCGAGGGCGTCGGCCACGAGGTCGCCGATCGTGTCGGCCTCGGTCACGTAGATCGACTCGTCGAGGTACGTGTGGCCGAGCCACTCGCTGATCTCCCACAGCACGCCCAGCGCGAGGCCGAGCCCGACGGTGAGCAGGACGACGCCGGCGCGCTGCCCGCGCGTCGTCGCGTCGCGGGGGTCCAGCGCCGCGCCGAGCCGCACCACGGCGAGGTAGGCGACGGCCGCGACGAGCCCCGTGACGACGAGGTGCACGACGAGGTCCCACCACGCGACCGCCTCGTACACGTCGAGGATCCCGCTCCACGCGGCGACGAGCAGCCCGATGCCGTACGCGACGTCCAGCCCGCCCGGCACGCGCAGCAGGCGTGGGACGACGAGCCCGCCGAGCACGAGCAGCATGAGCGCGACCGCGACCCCGTCGAACGTCAGCGCCACGAGGACGCTGAGCACCCCGGCGACGCGCACGGCGTCCGCCGGGACCCAGCGGCGCTGCGGCGCCGGTCCTGCGGACGGGCTGGTCGGGGTGGGCTGCACGCCCGTCACTGTAGGTCCGGCGAGGGGCCGCAGCACCCGCGTGGGGCCGACGCTGCCCGTCCGGGCCGGCCGGTCGCTCACGCGCCTCGTCCGGGGAGCGTCCGCCTGCTGACGAGCCGGTGCAGGGCCCACCACGCGAGGGGCGCGTAGCCGACGAGCGCCGGGTACGGCCCCCGCATCGTCAGCCACGTCCGCGAGCCCGTCCCGCCCGGTCCCCGGTCGACGCCGTGCTCCAGGAGCACGACGAGCGGCCCCGACCGCACGCGCCACGTCCACCGCCGGCGGTCGTGCTCGACGGCGATCACGGCGAACCGCGCGGTCACGCCGAGCGGCCCCCGGACACGACCGCGACCACCCGCGGTCAGGGTCGGCGCGTCGGCGTCGACCCGGCGCAGGTGCGGCGCCCACCGCGGCCAAAGCGCGAGCTCGTCGTAGCGGCGCCAGGCCGTCGCGGCGTCGACCTCGCCGTGCGCGCGGAGAGTCAGGGAGCCGTCGAGCAGACGGGCGAGGCGGCGCGGACGCATGCCTGATCGTCGCCCGAGGGTCCGGCGCGCGCACGGCGTGCTGCGTCGCGGGTCGGTGCCGCGGGCGCCCGGCTCAGGGCCGTGCGGGTCGGCGCCGCGGGAGCACGCGCCGTCAGATGCGCAGGCGCTCGCGGCGCTGGGCGCCCTGGGTGCGCATGACGTAGCCGAACAGCGCGTCGGCCTCGCGCGCGGTCGTCCCCTCGAACCGGCACCCGTAGTGCATCCCGGTGCGGGACTCCTGGACGCGCACGACGACGGCCGCGAGCAGGAACGGCTGGTCCAGCTCGGGGAACTCGAACCGGATCACGCTGCCGACGGGCACGGTGTCGCGGGCCAGCACGCGCATGCCGTGCGCGCTGATGTCGAGCACCGTGAAGTCCAGCTCGTGCTCGCCCCCGGGGTGCGGCGCGGGGTCGGCAGCCTCGAGCCCCTCGAGGAACACCTCGGCGGGCCGCGACACGACGCCGCGGCACGGCACGGACGTGCGGACCCGCGCGACCTCGCGCTTCTGCAGGGTCGCGACCAGGTCGACGTCGGCGATGTCCACCTGGTCGCCTGCGACGCGCGAGACGAACCCGGCGTACAGGCACTCGCCGCGGACCTCGTCGAGCACCTGGACGGTGACGTCCCGGCCGGCGGCGAGCCCGCGCACGAGGTCCTCGGAGCCGATCGTGAGCGTGTCGCCCTCGAACGCACGCACGAAGCCGACGACGGTCACGTCGTCGTCCGCCGCGCGGACCGTGCAGGGGGAGAGCTCGTGCATCGGGTGTCCGTCCATGGACGCGGCCCAGGGGGCCGCAGTGAGGCTGTTCCTCGGTCCGACGCTACCCGCGGGACCGGGCACGGGCTGCCGCCGACGGGGTGAAAGCGCGGCGCCGTGCCGGGTGAACCCGGACATCCGTCCAAGGAGCGGCGCGTCAGATGAGGAGAATCTCACAATTGTCGCTTCCGCTCCCCTACTGTGTGCCACGAGCCCCGCCTCCCCGGGCTCGCGCGTCCCCCCGCCGCCCCGTCCCGCCCCCGCGAGGTCACCCTGCCTCCCGCCCGTCGCCGCTGGTCCCTGACCCGGTACTTCGCCGTCGTGAGCGTGCTCGCCATGCTCGCGCTCGGCACGACCCTCGTGGTGACGATCTCCGGCGTCCTCCAGCGCCAGGCGCTGCGCGACGGCGTCGACGCCGCCCAGACCGTCGCGGTCTACGCGGGGCGCGCGGTCGACGCGGAGTCCTTCACGCTCGCGCTGCTCGACCCGGACCAGCGGGCGCGCCTCGAGGACGAGCTCGCGGGCTACGAGGGCCGCCTCGTGTCGCTGCGCCTCTGGACGCTCGACGGGAACCTGCTCTACGACTCCGAGAGCGCCTCGACCGGCTTCCCGGACGGCGACCGGCTCGACGCCGCGACCCGGAAGGCCACGCCCGACGCGCGCGTCGTCACCGACGTCCGGGGCGGCGAGCTCGGGGGCACGCAGCGCGAGGTCCTGTCGGTCTACACCCCGATGACGGTCGACGGGCAGGTCCTCGGCGCCGCCGAGGTCGTGCTCGACCACACGGCGACGACCGCGGCGCTGCGCGACGGGAGCCGCACCGTCACCGTCGTCGTCGTCGCGGGCCTCGTGATCCTCTGGCTGCTGCTGTTCCGGACCGTGCTGACGGCGTCCCGCCGGCTGCAGAGCTCCGCGCTCGACAACGCGCGCCTCGCGCTCCTCGACTCGCTCACCGGCCTGCCGAACCGCCGGCTCCTCGCCGACCGCCTCGGCCGGTCGATCGAGCGCGCGCACGAGGACGGCACCCGCGTGGGCCTCGTGCTGCTCGACGTCGACCGGTTCAAGGACATCAACGACTCGCTCGGGCACGACCGCGGCGACGAGCTGCTCGAGCAGGTCGCCGCCCGGCTGCGCGACGTGCTGCGCGACGAGGACCTCGTGGCGCGGCTGGGTGGCGACGAGTTCGCGGTGCTGCTGCCCGAGGTGCACAGCATCGAGGACGCGGAGCGGCTGGCCCAGCGGGTGCGCGGGGTGTTCGCGGCGCCGTTCGTGCTCGGCGAGCTGCCGCTGCACGTCGAGACGTCCATCGGCGTCGCGTGCCTGCCCGACCACGCCGACGACGCGACGTCCCTCATGCGGATGGCCGACGTCGCGATGTACACCGCGAAGGCGCACCGCCTCGGCGTCGCGGTGTACTCGCCGGACGAGGACGACTCCTCCCCCGCGCGCCTCGTGCTGCTCGGCGACCTGCACCGTGCGCTCGGCGCCCGCAGCACGGGGCGCGGGGCCGTGCGCGGAGGGCCGGCGCCCGACGCCCCGGGCGGCGCTGGCGGCGAGGGCACCGCGGTCGACGGGCATGCCGAGCTCGAGCTGCACTACCAGCCGAAGGTCGACCTGCGGACCGGGCTCACCGCCGGCTACGAGGCGCTGATCCGCTGGCGCCACCCCACGCGCGGGCTCCTGCCGCCCGACCTGTTCGTGCCGCTCGCCGAGCAGTCCGGCCTGATCCACGAGCTCACCCGGTTCGCGCTCACGGCCGCCGTCTCCCAGCTCGCGGAGTGGCACCGCCAGGGACGCACGACGCCCGTCGCGGTCAACCTCTCGGCGCACGACGTCACGTCGCCCACGGTCGTCCTGCTCATCGAGGACCTGCTGCTCGAGCACGACGTCCCGGCCGAGCTGCTCGAGGTCGAGATCACCGAGACCGCGCTGGTCACCGAGCCGTCGCGCATCGTCCCGGTGCTCGAGCGCCTGTCCGCGCTCGGCGTGCAGGTGGCGATCGACGACTTCGGGATCGGCAACACGTCGATCTCCCAGCTCCTCGACCTGCCCGTCGACCAGCTCAAGATCGACCGCCGCTTCGTGACCGGGCTGACCGCGACGAGCCTGCCGTCGAGCGGGCGCGGGTCGGGCGTCGTCGTCAAGGCGATGGTCGACCTCGCGCACTCGTTCGGGCTCACGGTCGTGGCCGAGGGCGTCGAGGACGCGGCGACCGCCGAGATGCTGCGGAGCCTCGACGTCGACCAGGCGCAGGGGTACCACTACGCCCAGGCGCTGCCCGCCGACGAGCTTCCCGACCCGGTGCCGACATCGGTGTCGACCGCGGTCGCCGACGTCCCCCGCCCCGCCGTCGCCGACGTCGCCCGCCCCGCCGTCGCCGAGGTTCCCCGCCCCGCCCGCCCGGTGGCGTCCGTGTAGCCCGCGAGCCCGCCCGAACCGGCGCACACCGGCCCAGGCTGGGCCGCACCGGCCCAGACCGTCCGATCCCCGCACGAAGTCGTGCAGAAACGCTCAAGTCGCCCGGGCGTCCTGCCGATGAGCCCCACGACCCCCACCGGGACCCCCGCACCGCGCGCGGCCCCACCTCGATGAAAGGCACCCCGAGACCGATGGACGAGCTCCTCATGGAGATGGTCGACCCCCGCCCCCAGCGCCACGACGCCGCCCGACGCCGCCGGCTCGTCTCGACGGTCGTGATCCTCGGCCTCGCCGGGATCGGCGTGACCGCCCTGACGACGGCGGCCCTGTTCACCGACAACGAGGCGGTCGCCGGCAACGGCATCACGACCGGCACGATCGACCTCGCCGCGTCGGCGCCCGACTTCGTGGTGCCGAGCGGGGGGCTCGCGCCGGGGGACGCGGTGCTCGCCGAGGTCACGGTGCGCAACGGCGGCTCGTTGCGCTACCGCTACGCCGTCCGCTACCAGGCCAGCGACGTCGACACCGCGTCCGGCACCGCGGACCACGCGCCCGACGCCGAGGCCACGCAGGCGCGCCTGTCCGCGCAGCTCCAGCTCCGCCTCTACGCCGGGGTCACGTGCACGCGCGCCGGGACGGACGCCGCCGAGCCCCTCGCCCGCGCCGGGCACGTCGAGGGTGCCGGCGCGCTCGCGACCGACGGGTGGACCCGCCTGCTGGGTGACCCGACGAGCCTCGCGCAGCCCGGCGACCGCGACCTGCCCTCGCAGGAGTCGGAGACGCTGTGCGTGCGCCTCGACCTCGCGCAGGACGCGGGCAACGAGTACCAGGACACGTCCAGCTCGATCTCGCTGCGGTTCGACGCGGAGCAGACGACCAACAACTCGTGAGCACGACGACCCGGCCGTTCGGAACGACCGCGCCCGCCGACGAACCTGTCGGCGGGTCGCGGGGCGCCGGCGTGCCCCGGGTCGGCCCGCCGTCGGTCCCCACGCCGCGGCTCACGTCGGCGCCGGGGTCGGCGCCCGCTGCGGCGTCGGCGTCCACCCCGGAGCCCGCGCCGACCGGTCCCGCGCCTCGTCCTTCGCCCTGGCCCTCGCCCTCGTCACGGCCCGTGACCCGCGGACCCCGTCCCCCGGGTCACGCGCGGGCGCGTCAGCCCGGGTTCCCGCCGCTGCTCGCGCGGGCGGCCGCGCCGGCCGGCACGCGGGCGCGCGCGGGTGGCGCCGAGCCGGGACGCCCCGCCGCTGCGGGAC